>DATNPE010000529.1:0-5322 GCA_036703355.1 Allocoleopsis sp.
TGTGAGCAATAATGGCGTTTTTAAGTTGCACCTAGATACCAATAACCTTCAGAGTTGAGCAATTCTGGCTTTAATCCTATCATTTGCCTTTCAGCCATTGGGCCAGCGCCAACATTTGAGTTGCCAGCCTGATCCCGAAACGGCGATCGCTCCCGCATAGTTTGGTGCAGGTGTCAGGTGCTGCAAAGTCCAGTTATGACCATTTTCCCAAGTCCCCCGCACGTCCCGCAAAACCGCAGGTTCTCCCGGAACAAACGCCACATCAAACTGATCGAGCGGAATCGAGAGCCCTTTCCCCAAGGCTTTAATGTAGGCTTCTTTGCGCGTCCAAGCATTAAAAAATGCTTCTGGTTTGAGAGCTTCAGGCAGCGATCGCAAAATAGCCTGCTCTGGAACTGAGAAGACAGATTTCGCCACCTGCTCAAAAGGAAAATCGGTGCGGATGTATTCCAGGTCAATTCCCAGCTCGCGATCGCCCGACACCCCCAACAGTGCCAAACCCTTAGAGTGAGACAAGTTGAAGTTTAGAGATGTGGTTGCTTCTAAACTAGGCTTGCCGTAGGCGTTGTAGACAAAACGGAGCCGATCAGGTGCTTGATTGAGGTAACGGCCCAAAATTAGGCGCAGTAAGCCTCTCGCCACAATAAAATGCTGTCTATCTTTAGGAAAATAGAATTTTGCTGCTCGTTCTTGTTCATCAACAGTCAAGGTGGCGTGGAACTGCTCAACCAGTGCTGGTTCTTGATCTAGTGCCATGCACCAGACATGCACCTCATCCTGAGCCAACTTTAGACCAGCGGGTGGTAAATGCCAAGGATTGTCCTCACAATGCTGCATTTGGCCCCCCTAGCCCCCCAAGTTTGGGGGGAATTTGAGAGCTTGCTCCATTCTGGGAGGACGGGAGGGGTCGTATTCAGGCTGACGGCTGAGAATTTGAGTGAGTTCTTGGTTTAACAGCTCTAGGAGCAATGCTTGGTCTGAATGGATAAAGAAGTGATGACCTGGCAGCATCCGACGAGAAAAGCTAGCACTGGTTTGGGTTTGCCAAGCTTGTAACATCTCCGGAGACACATCTTCATCCTGCAATCCTCCAAACGCAGTGATGGGGCAAGGTAGAGGCGCTTGGGGGGTATGTGTGTAAGTTTCTAGCACCGCAAAGTCCGCTCGGAGAATCGGTAGCATCAACTCCATCAACTCCCGATGCTCCAGTACTGCTTCTGGCGTGCCTTGCAAACGGCGTAACGCCGCGACAAATTCCGCTTCTGGTAACTGGTGAATCGGTGGTTTGCGATGAGGGATTTGCGGAGCCCGTGCCCCCGACACAAACAGATGCACCGGACAGACATGATGATGGGTGTGTAACCAGCGAGCCACTTCAAAGCTGACCCAAGCTCCCATACTATGCCCGAAAAAGACAAAAGGTTGGTCTAGGTGAGGCAGAAGATCGGAGGCGATCGCTGCGACCAACTCTGTCATCTGAGTCAAGGGAGTTTCAGCCATGCGAGTCCCATGCCCTGGCAACTCGATCGCGCCTAGCTCAACCTCTAGCGGCAAACTATTTAGCCAAGGTCGAAAGATAAAGGAGTTTCCCCCTGCATAGGGAAAGCAAAAGAGTCGCAACCGGGCTTGAGGATTGCGTTTGGGGTAAGTCACGGAAGTCGTAGCAGTTGGCACCAATTTTCTACTCAACGAAAACAAACTTGCCCATCTGAGTTTATAGGTTACTGCCTTCGTCATTCAGCAGAGCTAGATTAGCATTGGCGAAGATCGCTGCTTGGGTGCGATCGCGTAAACTCAGCCGATTCAAAATATTGGTGACGTGGTTTTTTACCGTACCTTCCGAGATAAACAAACTCTGCGCGATTTCCCGGTTACTAGAACCCGCCGCAATTAGACGCAATACTTCCCGTTCTCGCGGTGTCAGTTCGCTCAAACCCGGGGGCAACGGTTCTACTGGCTGACTGGGGCTAGCGATCGGTTTTGGTCCCATGTGCGAAAGCACTTTCTGGAAAATGCCCGGGCCAAACTGAGCATATCCCTTGTAAACGGCTCGAATTGCAGCGGCTAGCTCCTCAGAAGGCGTATCTTTGAGCAAATAGCCGATCGCCCCCACCCGCATGGCCTCGGCAATATATTCGTCATCATCAAATGTCGTCAAGACCAAAACTTTAATCGCCGGGAAGCGCTGGCAAATGCTTCTGGTGGCAGCCACCCCATCCATCACAGGCATCCGCACATCCATCAACACCACATCCGGTTGCAACGCTTCTACTTGCTGCAAAGCCATTTGCCCATTATTGGCATCCCCAACTACATCCAGGTCTGGCTCTAGTTCCAGTAGGGCTTTCAATCCTTGGCGCATAATACTCTGATCATCGACTAGCAAGACACGAATCATTGGGGCGATTTGGGTAGGGGCAACTTTGCCAGAATCCGACAACCTGATCCAGGCTGACTTTCAATTGTAAAGTGACCCCCTAAAACCAGGCTGCGTTCCTGCATCCCCTGGACGCCAAATCCGGTTGTATTTTCATTGACTTCAAAGCCATTACCGTTGTCCTGCACCTGTAACAGCAACAGATCTTTTGCAGTCTTAATCTGAATTTGCACGGCACTAGCCGCAGCATGTTTACAAATATTAGTCAGAGATTCTTGGACGATGCGATAAACCGCCGTTTTGACCTCCAAGGGCAGCGATCGCGTCAGTTCAACTTCACAAGTTGGCAAAATGCCAGTCGTTTGATGGAATTCTTGAGCCAATCGAGCGATCGCCAGCTCTAAAGATTGGCCTTGTAGCGGATCGGAGCGCAACGCTGCGACAGATTGCCGCACTGCTTGCAGGGCCGTTGATCCCAGCCGTTTTGCTTCTGCTAAAAAAGCTTGAGCCTTGGTTGGGTTGGTTTGCCACAGCTTTAGTGCGCCTTCCAGTTGAATGTTCAGCCCGGTGAGAGCATGGCCGAGGGAGTCGTGAATATCACGGGCAATGCGGTTGCGTTCTTGCAGCGTCGCTTGGTCTTCAATTCGCAGGGCATATTGGCGCAGTTGTTCATTGGCGATCGCTAGCTTGTCTCGACTTTCCCGTTCCGCCAGGAGGGCATTGATCAAAAACAACACCAAAATCAGAATCAACCCAAACAATAAAGCCGCATTCAGCGTCAAATTGAGAATGAGAAACCGGATGCGGTCTTGCACCATCGGTCGCCCAGGCAAATTCAGCGTTTGCATCCGGTAGAGCAACGTCAGCAAAAAAGCAGAAAACGCCAACCCTGTCACCATCAAGCGTCCGGGCAGCTTAAACAGCAAACAACTGCGAATCACCAACACCAAATAGAGAAACGGAAACACCCGAATTCCCCGCGGGCTCAAGCCTCCCGCCAAAACAATTAAGCTAAACTCTAACCCTGTATACAGCAGCTTCAGCCATCTCGGTCGGCCCACAGGCAGTCGTAGCCCCATCAGCCACAAGCCGCCAATACTCAAAAGCGTCGTCAGGGGAAACTGGCGCATCCGGGGCAGCGGCACAAAGAACAGCTCTGAAAGTGTTGCGACACCGAGCAGAGCCCATTCTAGGTACAGCAGAAACGGAAACGGATGGGTTTGGGCCTTTGGCAGCTTGCTCACATTCAAGGATGGCGAAAATCAATGTGCTCCTTCCTACTCTAAGAGCACAGCCTCTCCTTGGACCACTGGGTAAAATTCTGAACTTATGGCAAAGGGGTCTAGGAACTAAAGCTCCGTATTGCCTCCCTCAATCTCCTGCTTGAGCCGCCACAAATCTTCGTACAATTGCCCATCTGGAGCTTCACCCAGTAACGTGGCAACCACCGCTCCAGCCATGCCGCCGAAGGGGCTGTAGTCCATCATCACCTTAACTTCGGTGCCAGCTTCATACTGTGAGCTACGGAAACTGACACAGCCCTCGTTAGGTACATCAGCGCCAGGGAGCGATCGCCAGCAGATTAGCTCATTTTCTCGATCTTGAGTAATTTCAGCATCCCATTCAATCTGATTGCCTAAGGGAGCTTTGGTAACCCAATGCGATCGCTGAGCATCCAGCATTTGCACCGACTGGAGATGGTTCATAAATCGGGGCAGATTCTCAAAGTTACGCCAGAACTGATACAACTCTTCCGGGGAGCGGTCAATGCGAATGCTTCTCTCGACATGGATGCTCATAAAGCGGCTCCTGACTCAATGACTGGCTGGTCTTGCTTAGCCTGACCTTAGATCCCTCTAGTCAAACCTGCACCTACTACAGGAGAGAACTTTACGCTTGAGCTTAGCTGCATGACCCATGACTTTAGTCACGCTGATCTTCATGACCTTCTCCTCAGGCGAAAGCGAGGTCAACTTTCTATGATTGGGTCATCTACGGATGACTGAGTTACCTCACCCACAATTCCACTATGAAACTGAAATTGATTCCGGTTCTGGCAGGCGCGATCGCGATGACGCTGGCTGCGACTCCCATTGCTACCCAAGTTGTACAGGCGCAATCCAACCCAGGCACGCCCAGCCAAAATGCTCCCCGGATGAAGGGCATGAAAGGCATGAACGCCTTGAATTTGTCTGCGGAACAAAAGTCCCAGATGCAGCAGATTCACCAAGAAACTAAAGCGGCCATTGAGCAGGTCTTAACCGCAGAGCAACGGCAACAACTGGAGGCAGCCAAGGCACAGCGACAAGCCACCAGAGCTGAAAGACAGGCAGCCAGAGCCCAAGGCCAAGCTAGACCGCAAGGAGCAGCTAGAGATCGCAGAGGCCCGTTTGCTAACCTCAATCTCTCTGCCGAGCAACAAACTCGCATCCAGGAGATTAAGCAAGCTGCCCGCCAACGCATGGAAGCAGTGCTCACCGAGGAACAGCGGCAAACGCTGAATGAGCTGAAGCAAGCTCGACAGCAAAGACGGCAAGGGCAACAGCAATAGCTACTCTAGCCCTCAAATTTGGATTGTTAAGCGCTCTAGACCGTTAAACGTTAGTTGATTTTGCCAGGGGCGATCGCTGGTTCGCCTCTGCCTCGTTCAGCCGATAGCCTTTGGAACATATCTGGAACACAAACATGCAAACCCAAGCCGCCGCACCCGCATCGAATCCGAGAGTCGAAAGATTTTTCAAATTCATCGATCGCATGGCTGAGCTACGAGGACGCAACGTCTCCACCATCGTGAATCTGGTAATCTTGCGATCGCTGCCTGCGGGTACCTTTGGCCGAGCTTGGGCCGACTTTCTAGACCAACACGGGTTATCCCCACTCACGACGGGTTCTCGACGCAAACAACTCCATAACGGCATTCATGTACTGACAGGCTATGGCAGCGA
>DATNPE010000530.1:0-9193 GCA_036703355.1 Allocoleopsis sp.
ATTCAGAAAGAACGTATTGCTAAAGTTCGCCGCTCCCACAAAGCGAGTTTGGGACAGTTTCAGCGGGCCGCGAAATACGGCAATTTGTAAGGGAGCTAGCGCCTGAGTACCAACATTAGGAGTGGTGATCAGCGATCGCGATAGTTCACTCAAACGAGACAAACGACGGCGATCGCGCCTTAGCTGCTCTTGCTCCGCTGGCGTAAAGATAGGAGACAAGGCTTGCCCGTACATCGGCGCTCGTAGCCCCAACTGGTTGCCCGCAAACTCGCCTTGAATTACTGAATAACTCAGATCTAACCCTAGAGGCGATCCCGCCCGCTGCAACTGAGTTTGCAATAGACGGTAGAACTGATCGCGAAAAGCAGCATTTTCGGAGCGCAGATCAATCTCGAAGCGACGCAAATCAATCGTGCGAATCCCCTCACTCTGGGCGGGCGATCGCAACCGTTCCTGCAACAGATCTAAAGTTAAGAGGGTGCGTTCTGGTGGAGCGATCGCGGCCCAACTCGGCTGTGGCCATAGCAATCCCAACAGCAAACCGCACAATAGTAATAAGTGAATAAGTTTTGTGCAGAAGAGAGCGATCGCCCTACCAGAATGATGCTCCCAGCGATTTCCAACTAGCCCGCGCAAGAATTGTGACCCCAACTAATTTCTTTCGGTTAGGCTTCCGTCACCAACACTAACTTGCCTGTCATGGAGCCATCCTCCAGCAGACGATGTGCGGTAGCCGCCTCAGCCAAAGGCAGAGCTTGTTGCAGATGAATTTTTAGCTTGCCTTCATCAAACAAAGTCGCGCAGGTTTCCAAAATTTCGGCTTGATGTTGTTGAGCCGCCACTAGACCTTGCAGCATTGGTGTTAGCATTAGTTCCTGGCTGACCCGCAAATTTCTCATTCTGGCCGTTTTCCAGTTGGCATTGGCAGTATCAAATTCCAGAATTGACACTGCTTCCCCGTAGACCTTGACTGCCTCTAGGGACTTGAAGAAATTGCTGCCTCCCACCGTATCGAAGGCAATGTCTACCCCTTCACCATTTGTCCAATCCATCACCGCTTGAACAAAGTCAGTTTGTTGGTACAGAATCGCTAACTCAGCCCCTAACTGCCGCACCAAACGAGCTTTTTCTTCCGTACCCACCGTGCTGCAAACTCGCGCCCCCTTGATCGCTGCCAACTGTACCGCCACATGCCCCACGCCTCCTGCGCCCGCATGTACCAGCACCTGCTGATTGGGTTGTAAATTGCAGCGCTCGAATAATGCTTCCCAAGCAGTTAGGAGCACTAAAGGAGCCGCCGCCGCTTCCTCAAAGCTGAGTGAAGTAGGCTTACGAGCCGCAAATTTCTCATCAATGGTCGCTAGCTCGGCATAATTGCCCGGATGACCACCCAAACCACCATTACAGAAGTAAACTTCATCGCCTACCTGAAACCGTTGCACCTCAGAACCGATCGCTTCGACGACCCCAGCGCCATCACACCCCAAAATGGCAGGCATCTGATCCGGGAAAAACGTCCCTCGCTGCCGCAACTTCGTATCAATCGGGTTAATGCCAGCCGCTTTGAGCCTTACTAGTAGCTCAGTGGGTTTTTGGATTTCCAGATCAGGCACTTCCTGAAGTTGCAAAACTTCTGGACTTCCGGGAGCTGTCATTAAAACTGCTTTCACGGGTACTCTCTCAGTAAACGGTCAGGCATTCATTGAGCTAACAGCATATCAGGCAATTATCACCAATCTACTGCTTGAGACCAATGCCGCTCCGCTCCTTCATCAGAATACTAGAGAGGTTATTGTTCAGGTTGCTCCCCTAAATCATCGTTTTGGAACCGAGAGATTGGCGATCGCTCAAGCTGGGGGACAATTTAGGCTACACTACGGCTGTAATCTGGGTTCCTAAATTAATAGTTATTTTTGTATTTGTAGCTGTGTCAGTGATTATTTTTGATTTTGATGGAACTTTGGCTGATACCTTAGAGGCGATCGTTGCAATTACTAATCGCCTCGCCCAAGAATTTGGTTACAAAACCTTCAATTCGGAAGAAGTCAAGAAACTACAAAACTTAAGTTCTCAAGAAATCATCAAATATTCGCAAATTCCCATCTTAAAGTTGCCGTTTTTAGTGCGTCGAGTTAAAAACGAGCTAAAACAAGAAATCCCTTATCTCAAACCCATTGATGGCATTCAAGAAGCTTTGTTAGCCCTGAAGCAAGAGGGCAATCAGCTCGGTATCGTTACCTCTAATGCTGAAAGCAATGTTCTTACCTTTCTCAAGCATCACGGCTTATATGAGCTATTCGACTTTGTGCATTCAGGCACCAGTTTGTTTGGCAAGAATAAGGTTCTGAAGCGGCTTTTAGCTCAAAAGCGAATTGCTCTAGACACAGTGGTCTACGTCGGTGATGAAACGCGAGATATTGAAGCAGCCAAGCAGGTCAAAATCAAATCTATTGCAGTGAGTTGGGGATTTAATTCTAGACAAGCTCTAGCCAGACAAAACCCTGATTTTTTGATTGGTCAACCCCAGGAATTGCTGGCGATCGCCCAATCTTTGCGGGTATCGAAATAGGTTCAAAAGACCTTGTAGGGTGCCGCGAGTTTCAGTATGACGCACTACGCTGGTCAAGCCTGGTTTGTACGCCTTGATTTGGCTACTTGGAGCTTAGTTATGTTCTTACGATTTTTGGGTACTTTTAGATTCATAAATTGTTAGGTTTTAGCTTCTCCGGAGGTAATTTAGTGAGTTCTGATATACTCCCCGAAAACCAAGTAACACGTGAAACACTACAAAGGTGCTTTAAATCAGCATTTCTAAAAACTGAAATTGATGAGGATGGGGACTTACGGGTTCAGTCTGATTTTGGAATTCATCCTTTCGTCATGATTGATGAAGACAGGAAACTTATAAAGTTTATGTCACTATTCTCCCTTAAAGAGAACATCCCCGAAGAGGATAAATTGAAACTTGTCAACAAGCTAAACGATGATGTGATACTCGTGCGCTTCTCGGTAAACCAGCCAGATCTACTTGTGGCTGACTATTATTTATTTTATGAAGAAGGAATATCAACCTACCAAATCATTCATACATTTAAAAGGTTTGCAAAAATCACAGTACAGGCTATTGAGGAACACGACACTGAAGACTTGCTTGAATAGCCCTTGAGCAAAAAAAGGTGACTGTCTTTTAGTTTTGTAGGGGCACCCCTTGTGAGTGCCCTACCTAATTACAACCAGCCCTACAGCGTCAATGACTGAGTGTTGGTCTCAATCAGAGTCGCTAAGTCCTTCAAGAACGCAGCCGCATGAGCGCCATAGATCACACGGTGATCGCAGGTGATATTGACTTGCATTTGCCGCTTCACGCCGAATAGCCCATCTTCAGTCGCCACCATTTGCGGTCTAGAAGCTCCGATCGCCAAGATCGAACCTTGACCGGGAGGCAGAATCGCATCAAAGCGATCGACCCCAAACATGCCCAAGTTAGAAATGGTAAAGGTGCCGCTGTTGTACTCTTCTGGCTGCAACTGCTTCAGTCGAGCGCGATCGACCAAATCTTTCCAAGTGCGGGAGAGCGAATAGAGATCCATCTGGTCCGCTTGCCGCAGGACGGGGGTAATCAAGCCACCATCCTCCATTGCCACTGCCACCGCAATATTGATCGACGCAGGATAGTTGATGCCTTGCTCGGTGTAGCTGGCATTCAACAAAGGATGCTTTTGCAGCGTCATGGCCACCGCTTTCGCCAGCAGAGCCGACATGGTCACACCTTTGGACTTGACTTGCTTGTAGAGCTTGTCCAGGTTGTCGGTGGTAATGGTGTAGCCGACATGGAAGGTGGGAACGCTGAGGCTCACCATCATGTTGCGAACCACAGCGTTTTGCAGCGTGGTCAAAGGTACCACTTGACCGGGAACCACAGGCGCAGGTGGAGAAATTGGATCAGACTTAGGCTTAGAACCCACACCTGGAGTCGAAACTGGAGCTGGCGTCACGGCAGGTGCAGCAGGTTGAGCCTTACCCGCAGCCGCTTCCACATCTTGAGCCACGATGCGACCGTGAGGACCACTGCCCTTCAAGCCAGCGAGATCTACTTTTAATTCCTTCGCCAGTTTACGAGCGCGGGGAGAGACAATGGTGCGCCCACTGCTGATGCTGGAACCAGCTCCGTTACCATTGGTTGCAGTTTGCACGGTCTCTGCCGTGGCGATCGCCGCTTGGCGAGATTGGGTAGAGGCATCGGCAGGTGCAGAAACAGCCGCAGGATTGGTCGTAGTCGTGGCTGATTGACCGCCTGCTTTCTGTTTCGCCGCTTCAATTTCAGCTTCCGTCTCGGCAATGAAGGCGATGGTTTGTCCGACCGGAGCGCTTTCACCCGCAGGCACCATGATCACAGCCAGGTAGCCTTCATGGAAGGACTCTACATCCATGTCTGCCTTGTCGGATTCGACAACTAGGACGGTTTCGCCTCTCTCAACTTTGTCACCTGGCGACTTGACCCAGGAAACAATTTTTCCTTCAGTCATCGTAGAACTGAGGGCAGGCATGAAAACTTCGTTGATCATGGGCTGGGTTCTGAATCAATAAATCGTTAAAACTGGAGCAAAGCCAGATCGCATTTTATCCTGACAGATGACACCAGAGCTATCAGACTGAACAAAGTTGATCAGAATTAGCGCGATCGCCTGACCCGCACAAAAAATTTCCACCTGTAACTCTCACAAGATAGGGTGACGCAGTCGCACTACAAAAATTCCCACCTGTAGCCTTCAAAAAGTGGTGTGACGCAGTCGCACTACAAAAATTCCCACCTGTGACAGTGGGAAAAAGCTAAAGAGTTAGAAATCGCACTCCGTCTGAGCGATCGCCTGGATCGTCAGAGATTCAAGGTTAGAACTGTTTAGACATCGCCACGGATTTCTTCAACGATGCCATCGCGCAACAAAATCTCAACCTGCATCTTTTCGACCAAGTTATCACCTGGTTCTACTCGGAAGAAGCTTTCGATCTGACCTTGGCTGACTTCTTGGTTCAGTTCCAACATTTGCACTTGCTGGAGCTGTTGCAGCACTTGGTTTTTCTGCTCTAGCAGCTCACTTTTCTTTTGATTGACCTGCATTTGAATGTTGTCAATCTGCTGCACCGTCTGAGGTCCGGGGGGTTGCAGACTTTGCTTTTGGATTTCAGCAATCATCCGCTGCCCTTGCATTTCCAACTGTTGTAGTTGGCTATCAAGTTGATTAATTTGCGCCTGGAGTTGCTGCTGAGCTTCCTCCTTCCACCGAGGAGTGACGATCGCTTTAACGGTAATGGCTCGTTTCAGGAGTAATTGTGAATTGGAGACGTCCATAAACATTTCACTGGGAAACTAGTTTGAGATGGGCAACGCTTGGGAAACAACGTGTATTTGCGCCAGCGCTTTTGCAAGAAGCAAATTCTGTCAAAAACGATACTGCGTTTGTATACGGTGCGTCAGCCCAGCGATCAGGCAAACATCCCGTCGATCATACCTTGATAGCGCTCCATCACGACGGGTCGCCGAATCTTCAAGGTTTGAGTCATCATGCCGTTCTCAACCGAGAAGGGTTCTAGAATCAGGCGGAATGGCCCAATGCGATCGTCAGGACGGTAGCCTGGGCGGTTCTGGACTTCCCGGTTGAGTTCTTGGCGGAATAAATCTTGAATGCGCTTGTCGTCTAAGGCGATCGCAGTACCTGAACCCGCAGGTTGATCCGGTAAATCGAGGACCAAGTTTTGGCTAGCGGCCCACTGCTGCAGCGCATCTAAATTCGGCACAATCAGCGCCCCTATAGATTTTTGGTCTTGCCCCACCACCATAATTTGGTCGATGTATGAACTGCGGAGGCAAGCATCTTCGATCGGCTGGGGTTCAATGTTTTCGCCACTGGTCAAGACGATTGTATCTTTGGCCCGTCCAGTCAGTACCAAATCGTTCTCATCGGTGACCCAACCCAAGTCGCCGCTATCAAACCAACCTTCTGAATCGATCGCTTTGGCGGTGGCTTGTGGGTTGTTGTAATAGCCCTGCATCACCTGCCGCCCTCGAATCAAGACCAAACCACGCTTTCCGGGGGGTAGAGGTTGACGAGTTTCTGGGTCTACAATGCGGATTTCTGTTCCTGGTATGGGTTGACCCGATGCTCCTTTGAGGTTGCGCCAAGGCCGCCGCACATTAGTCACGGGCGAGGTTTCCGTGAGGCCATAGCCTTGCAAAACCGTGACCCCAACAATTTCAAAGAAGTTGTCGAGGTGCTTGGCAAAAGAGCCACCTCCACTGACCAAAAACTCGATTCTGCCGCCCGTGGCTTCCCGCACTTTGCGATACACCAAGCGATCGCCCAAGGCATGAATGGGGGCCAGAGCAGTCGCTTTGGCAGCAGCAGCCAACCGTTCCACCGCAGAAGGATGGGGGTGCTCTAAGCTCAAACCTTGGGCAATGCGACGCGCTTCTATGTAGCGTTGGCTGTTGGTCAAGAAATAGTTCACCAGCTTTTGTTTCTTGGCTGGCTGCTCACGAAACTGTTTCTGCACGCCTTCATAGATCGACTCCCACAAACGTGGCACACCCACCATGTACTGGGGCTTGTAGGTCTTGAGATCTTGCTTGACGTAACGGATGTTGGTGTAAATCTGGGTGCAACCTTGAGCCAAGACAAAGTACTCAAAGGCTCGCTCGTAGGCGTGCCAACTGGGCAAGATGCTGAGGACAATATTGCCGGGTTGCGGCGGTACCACTGCCCCCAACATCGTCGCTTGGTGCAACAAGTTACCATGACTCAGCATGGCTCCCTTGGGCTTGCCTGTGGTGCCTGAGGTGTAGATCAGCGTGGCTAAGTTTTGGTGGTTTTGCTGCACGGGTTGAAAGTTGTGCTGGGCTCCCAACTCTAGTAATTGAGCAAAGTTCAAAACTTTGAGCGAGTCATCAATGGGGGGTTCCTCATCGGAGAGTAAGATGACGAACTGGATTACTGAGGTATCTAGCCCGGAACGCAGTTTCTGGAGGGTAGCTTGATTTTCAGCGACTAAAGCCTTACTGCCACTATCCGCCAAGATAAACAACAGTTCATCGCGATCGGCTTGGGAGCTACGCACCGCATTGGCAGCTCCAGCAGTCATGATGCCTTGATCTGCTACAAACCAGCGCGGACTGTTATCGGAGATTAAACCAATGCGATCGCCTGCCTCTACTCCTAATGCCTGTAACCCAGCGGCAAACTGTTGCATCTGCTGATACACCTGAGCATAGGTGAGCGACACTTCTGGTTTTGCGTGGGGGTCTTTGAGCGCCACAATGGACCCAAATTTCTTAGCGACAATTGGCCAAATTGCTGGCAAAGACTCAACGGATTGATAGTCTACCAAACGTTTGAGATTGGCCCGTTCTGGCTCAGTCAGATGCAATGCGGGTGCATTGGGAGGATTCATGATTAACTCCTTAATTCAAAACGATAGGAAATAAACATACTTAGGCATTATGGGAATCAAATATAGGTTAAAAAGATACAACCAGTCTCTCTCGGTGCAACCTTGTCATCCTTCCACGCTATCCTGACTAGAGTCTAGATAAAGACTGGTTTAGGACAGGATTTTATCTGTCCGTTCTTAACCAAAATTGACCAAACGAGCCAACTTGAATACCAACGAGGGAAGTGAATCATGGCAAAAGCAGTTTGGAACGGTGCAGTCCTTGCTGAGAGTGAGCAGTGCGAAGTAGTAGAAAATAATTACTACTTTCCCCCAGATGCCATCAATCGCGAATTCTTTAAAGAAAGTTCAACTCATACGACCTGTCCTTGGAAAGGGGTAGCCAGCTACTACAACATCGAAGTAGACGGCCAGGTCAACAAAGACGCAGCTTGGTACTATCCAGAGGCTAAACAGGCTGCCAAAAACATTGAGGGCTATGTTGCCTTCTGGCGGGGTGTGAAGGTCGAAGCGTAACTTTGGCTTTTCGGTTCTGCTTGCTTGGTTCGGTTTTGCCTGCTCGGTGGGTTACGGCTAGCCTAACCCACCCTACGGGAACTAAACTCAAAAAATCGTAGGGTGTCGATTGGTTTTGAGGCTAGCACCTCATGTTTGATATCGCCCCACTTTTGGCCTGCTTGTAATTTCTGTTGCAGTACTAGTTCAGGCACATCTGGCGATACCCAGACTTGAGCGGGGGCTAGTTGTCCCAAAAGACGAGCCTGTTGATAGTGGGGAGATTCACAAAGGGCGGTGTCTAGTTGTTGCGCGATCGCCTCTCCTTCTTGATCAGCTTGATCGAGCAACAAGACATAGTGGGGCTGAGGTTGAGTCACAGGAATTAAAGTTCTAAAGGTTGTGGTTCCTAAGTTCAGGCGATCGAGGACTTGAGCCACAAACGCAGTATGGAGCTTTTCGCCGACTAAATCGCTGGTCATCTGGTCTCGGCCTAAGAACTCCAGGCAGGGTGTGTTTAGATAGGTGTGAGTCATGCGGATGCGATCGCCCATGCGATACCGATACAACCCGCCTTTCTGCGACAGAATGAGTGAATATTCTCTGGCTGGCTCTAGCTCATGCAAGCGATGAATTTTGCCAGTCGAGTCCTCAAATTCAAAAAAGACTTCATTGAGCATTGGGACGCATCCCTGAGCCGCAATCAGAGGTACTGTCATCGGGGCTTCAGTGGCTAACAGTCCTTTACCCTGTACCATGACATCGGGGAAGTGCGATCGCAGCACTTGAGCTTGGTCAGCAGCATTGACGCTATCCCAACAGGAAATCAGCTTCAGGTGGGGCCAAATCTGCGTCCAAGTTGTGGTGGGATTTGAGAGGAGAGCAAGGCGTTGAGGAGAGACGCGATCGTGCAATTGCTCACAAAGCTTTTGGCGATGTTGCTGGATGTAGTCTAGATGTACCGTGAGAAAGCTAGGACTCCAAATGGAGATAATTTCTAGCTTTTCTGATTGCAATAATGCTAAACAGAGCTGCTCCTTAAAAATTTCTGGATCGCGCAGACGACTCAATCCCGCAGGAGCCACTAAAAAAGGTCGTAATATCCACTGCAACCAACCATCTAGATATTCAGCATCATTGTCTAGCCCAACCTGCACCCCTGTTTCTGTTTGTGTCGGATGCGTGAGTTGCGGAGAAATACAGAAATAGACTTGTCCCGTGGAAAAATTAGGCCCATTGGTGATTAAATCAT
>DATNPE010000531.1:0-5087 GCA_036703355.1 Allocoleopsis sp.
CAAGATCAAGCCAGGGTCTAAGTCAGTGTTGGGTGCTCCTTCCACAACCCGTCCAGTTTTCAGATCTAGAGCAGCATGACATAGGGCACAAGTAATCCCGACTCGCACTTTGCCGTGGTCGATATGGGCTCGCATTCCCAAAGGAATTACCGCTCGCGCTGGTACATCCATCCCCGTGTTGAGCAGAGTGCCCGCCTTAAATTCTTGACCGCCAATCGTGACATCTTGATCGATGGGGATTTGCAAATTGGTCGTCGCTTTGCCGCCTAATCGTGCGATCGCCTTGGTCATAGTCACCAGGTTAATCGGCCCGTTTAGTGCGCCCACGACATCCGTTTGGAAGATCTCATTGCGGAAGGTTTCGGCGTAGAAGGCTTTGCGGCCCAGAGTGAGCAGATCTTCGGTGATGGCGATCGCTCCATTTTCGGGAGCCAGTTGCGCTTTGCCCGCCTCAGTTTGTAGCAATTGCTCTGCTTCCTCTGGACTCACCGTATGCCCTAAAACATCATAAGAGGCGATCGCTTGAGGTGCAGGCTGAGTCAACGGTGTCCAGGTGTGATTAATATCAGGTGTCGCAGGCAGGGCAATATCAATTTGCAAAGCCAACAACACTGCGATAAAAACGATAGAACTCAGCAGCAGAATGGTTCGGAGCCGTTTGGATAAGTCTTTCATGGATCGCCAGAGTTACTTCATCACGACAGGAGATGCCGCTTCAGATAGATCTCGAACCTGAGGCTTCACAGCTTGCTCAATGATGTCTGCGGCTCGCTGCACACCTCCCGACTCGCGGATAGACTGCTGAACTCTACGAGCATTCTGGGCGTAAGAGTCTTCGGTGAGAACCCGTTGAATCGCTTTTCGGAGGCGTCTGACACTGAATCGCTTTAACGGCAACACTTTTCCCACCCCTGTCTCTCGGATTCTGGCTCCAGTCCCCGGTTGCTCAAAAGTGATGGGAATCGCCACTAAAGGTACACCATGTGTCAGGGAGTCCAGGACCGTATTTAAACCACCGTGAGTAATGGTCAAGCTAGCTCTGGCTAAAACTTCCACCTGGGGCACATATTCCATCACCAAAGGAGAACCAGGGAAACTCTTGGCATCTTCGGCACTAATGCCGCCGCCATGAGCAATCAAGAGCTGCACATCCAAATCTTCGCAAGCCGCCGCGATCGCTCGAAATAGAGCCGCTTTGGTATTCTGGACGCTGCCTAAAGAGGCATAAATGAGCGGTTGTCCTGTCAACTGTTCATAGGGAAAATCGGTCGTGCAAGGAGATGAGTTGCGAAAAGGCCCCGTGTAGTAGAAATCTGGCGGGAGGTTTGGGCAGGGAAAGTCGAAAGCGGCAGGTTGTTGGCTGACATGGGCGAGGCGAGTTGACCTGCTGTATAACCCTGCGTAAGGAGGCAAATGCCACTGTTGGCGGTAATGATCGATCGTATCTAGAATCGGTTGGCAATTACGGTCCAACATATAGTAGGCAACTTGATTACGGAACTGTGCCCACAATGCTTTCCGATAGCGCCAAGGTGTAAAAAAAGGAGGCACATCCGCTCGGCGATGAATGGCTTGACCACAGGAGACGGTGATAAAAGGGAGACGCAAACCTTCGGCCACTGTTTCTCCGGCTGGCTCTAGCTGATCAACGAGCAACGCCTCAATCCCTAACGCTGCGATCGCCGCTGGAGCATCCCGACAGATAATTTCTGTCACTTGTTGGCAAAAATCAACCGAGTAGCGCAGCGCTTCTATTTCACTCAATCGCCCCAGTTGTTGAAAGGTTGCAGCTAAAGTACCGGGTTGATAAGTTGATTGCCCAATCGGATAAAACTCTAGCCCTTCGGCACGAACTTTGAATTCAACATCCGGAATTTGCAGAAATGTCACGCGATGCCCTCGGCTTTGTAGTTCTCGCCCCAAAGCAGCTTGAGGATTTAAGTGGCCAGGATAGGGAGGACAGATAATACCAAAGTGAGTCATAGCAGGGATACAGACAGGATTAGAGAGAGGTTCAAAATAAAGCTTTATCTAGAGATTAGGAGATGAGCGGGACAACTGTTTAAGTAGACTGAAATCGGTCGATATAAGCGATCGCCTCCCAACTTAACTTGCCAGTCACCACCTGTAGCTGTTGAATTTTTACCGACATCCCTTGATGCTGGAATTCAGGCATACTCAGAAGCTGACTAATTTGAGCCACAACAGCCGCCGTCATCTCTGCTAGGGATTCTAGGCGATCGGCAGGCGGGTTCACAGGTTGAGTGACTGGAGAGAGATTTTGCAGCACAATGCCTTGCCCATCATGACCAATTTCTGGCGTCGCGGTAAAAGCCAGAGAGGGCACTGCTGGATCTGGTGCACTGACTTCTCCACTTGCAGCTCCGACATTAAAGGCAAGATGACCATCACTCAGCAAATAACATTTCACCTGCTGAAGCGAGTCATTTCCGGATGAAGAGTCAATTTGCTTAGACAATGGCGGCAGGTTCTCCCGTACCGAATCGGAATTGAGCGCTTGAGTCAGGCTATCTTCATTGACCACGACACGAATGGTGCCATCTGTGGGATGCAGTAGCTTGATTTTTCCTCTCATCGCACTCAGCGGCTTGACCGCAACCCGGTTAATCTGGAGATAAAATTCCTCCAGACGCAAGCTAGACTGCATCAACAGACCCTGAATCTTAATCGCGATCGAATCGACTTGTCCTTGGGCGAGTTTGCCCAGATCTGTTTTGACCTGCACATCCACGCCCTCGGCATCTTTGAGCATACGAGCGATCACCATCGTCGCCATCTTGTTGATGGTTTGTTCGCCAAACTTCGGTTCGTCAGCTTTAGCTGAGTCTGATGTCACGCAACTGCTCCTTGTGTGCGGTTAGCCTAGGAACACCCAAAGCATAACTTAAGCATTAGCGGCTGCGTAGATGCCCCAATCTTGGATGTCTTTTTGACTGAGGATATTGGCGGCTTGTTGCATTTCTGCTTCAGAGCCTTCTATCAACACCACATAGTCGCCTCGCAATAGGCGATCGCTATAGATCTCGGCCTGCGCTTTATCAATTCCGGAGGCTGCCATTGCCTGAACCAAGCTACTCGCGGATGCAGCATGAATTCCCGCACCAGCGACGCTTGCCACCAAAGAAGCAGCCAAGGTACCTGCGGCCAATACGGCACCAACACCAGGGATACTCAGGCTGGTAAGACCGAGTAAAACGGTTGCAGTGGCACCACCATAAGCCAAGTTAGAGGCTGTAGCATTGCCAGCTTCCACTTCCTGATTGC
The DNA here is from genome assembly GCA_036703355.1 of Allocoleopsis sp. GTDB lineage: Bacteria > Cyanobacteriota > Cyanobacteriia > FACHB-46 > FACHB-46 > Trichocoleus. Next base: position 3,286 of record DATNPE010000531.1, read on the forward strand.
CGATGTGGTCTTGAACTTGCGCCCCACTCAGCTCTTGGCTTTCGTCCGCATTCTTCGCAATCACAGAAACGTGATTCATCGGAAAACCAGAACTCTGTAAATCATTGAGCGCATTTTCAACAGCTGAGCGAGTCGAAAAAACTCCCAGCGCCCGCTTTTGTTGATTGTCAGTCATAGTTCCTCTATTCAATTTCTTTGTCTGCAAAGTTGGCTACAGCCCCACCCTTGCAGAATGGTTCATAGCCCCTACATTGTTATGATTTCGCGATCGCAACTCATCAACCTAGAGATGTAGCCTCTGCTGCCAATTGGAAAAAATCTCTCCTACAAGCGATCGCTGCGGGAGAGAGTTGAGGAAGAAAAGGAGGATGAACTGAGCTGGCTGAGATAGAACTAAAATCTTTGTTTGGCTAAATTTGGGAGATTAGCGATCGCACTGATCTACCTATCTTTACCGCTGATGCTGTCAGTCTGATGCTTTGGGGGCAGAAGTGATTTCATCCTGAACTTTGAGCGGCTTGATGAAGCCGAAGTAGGCAGCAGCTAAGCCTGTCAGGGCGTTGAACCAAACATTGTTACCAAAGATGGGCATGAGACCAAAAGTGGTGTTGGTCACTGGCAGTAAACCCATAATGGCGATCAGGATATAGGCGATCGCAAATCCTTGGTTAAATACCAAAGATCCGCTGAAGCTAGTAGCAGCAGCCAAACCTAAAACACCCACCGCAATGTGAACAGCGTTGTGTAGGAAGTTGGTGGGAAATAGATCGAAGACATTCCCATAGCCATCTGGGAAGGATAAGTCGGGAACATGCAGAGGTGCATCTCCTGCCACCGCAGGCATGGAAATTAAGCCAGGGATAAATCCAGCGATCCCTATAACTAAAAAGACCAGGCCAATGATCATGGCAAACAGACGTTCGGCACCATCCAAGCGTTGCAATAAGCTAGAGGCATTCTTTTGCATAATAAAATCCTTGTGAGTCGCTACTATGCAGCGTACTGGCGATCGCCTGCCCTAACTTCCACTCCAGACAGAGACGTGATTCTATCTTAAGAATTGCTAAGTTGTAAAATTTAGTCGTATTCCCAAATACGCTCTCCCAGCATCAGGCGTCGTTGGGGCAGTTCATTGTCGTTGCCCCCTTCCTGGGTAAAGTACAAACAGGTCGCTGCTACCAGGGTAAGCGGCTACCATCCCAGGAGAAGAACTCACCGCTATCTTTGGCCTCCAAGTTCTCAATTACAGTTAGTAACTGAGTTACCGTGCGTTCTACTGGAAACAATTTTTCGGGAGGGACATTGCGCTGAAATGGTTTAGAGAGGCGTGTATCGGTTGTGCCAGGGTGTAGCGTGACCACAATTGTGTGAGGGCTTTTACGCTTATATTCGATCGCCACCGTCCGCATCAACATATTCAAGGCTGCTTTAGAGGCTCGGTAGCCGTACCAACCGCCCAGTTGGTTATCTCCAATGCTGCCGATCTTGGCAGAAATAGTGGCAAAAACATTTTTCTCACTATGCGAGAGCAGAGGCGAGAGATGTTTTGCCAGCAACACTGCACCGATACTATTGACTTGAAAGTAGCGCATCAAATGATCAGGATTAATCTGCCGTAGGCTTTTTTCTGGCTGTAAGTCTCCCTCGTGCAGAATCCCCACACAGTTGATCACGAGATGTAATTGATCGATTTGCTGCCGCAGGCGATCGCTACACTCAGCAATTTGCGCTTCATTTGTAATATCTAACGGGAAGCAAACTAATTGTTGCGGATGCTGCTGTTCCAACGCCAACAGTTCGCT
>DATNPE010000532.1:0-9431 GCA_036703355.1 Allocoleopsis sp.
TGGGTTTAGCTCACTACCAAGTGGCCACCGACCAAGTAGGTGCAATTCCGGTTCCTGCGCGGTCCGCTCATCTAGAAGCAGCTTTACGTCACCATCTACAGGCGTTGCAAGGCTGGCAACAACAGCCCGATTTTCACCAAACCGCTTTGGGCTATGTTCTGCAAACTGTAAGAGCTTTCTACAGCGAGTGTGGTCTGCAAGGCCAAAATCTAGCGCTATCGATACTGCCAGGTCATTTACTCCCAGAAATTCTGCCAAAACTTTAGGACTGATCAAATTGACCTCTCCCCCATCCCCTCTCCTGCGAGGAGAGGGGTGCCGCAGGCGGGGTGAGGTTTGGATTTAATTAAATCCATCCTTTTTAAGCGTCGAAGTAGCGATCGGGATGGAGTGAAGGTGGCACGCCTAACACTGGGCAGGGGCTATTGGCACTTAAGCTGCGAACAATCGGGTTTTTGGGCGAGTCGCAACCCAGCCACAACAGCACCGCTGATTCTGCTTTGGCAACACTGCGTAACTCTTGAGCGACTTGACCAAACCGTAGGTGGGTTTTGAGGGAGCCACGCCACTCATTGGCAAGACAGCGAGCTTGCCACAAAATGCGATCTGCTTGCTCAAACTGCTGCGCCTGACAGGTGGGGTAATTGCCAAAAGGTAACCCAGCATCCTCTAGGGTTGGTTCATCAAGCGTCGCGATCGCGCTGCTACGGGTTGGGGCACTGTAAAGATCGAATTCTTCTCCTAAGTCAGGCAGAGAGGCTGAACGCTTAGCAGCTGACTTCTTGCCCGTTCTAACTTGACGAAAATCGGTGGTAGTCGGGATACTATCTAAGCAATCCGTCGGATTGATGACGTAGACAACCTGTACTGTTACTTGCCGACGAGTTGCCAAACGAGTTTGGTGAGCGATCCAAAGCGTCAAATCCAAAGCGGTTTGGCTTTTGGGAGAGCTGTTGTAGCCTACAACCAAATTAATTTCTGCATCGGCTCCAGACGCTACTTCTGATGCATGGTTAGCTTGTACGTGTCGCTTAGTCGCCCGCCGAGTGCGACCCGGTAGATGTAACTTACCAGCGCGATCGCCCTTGGGTTGTTGGGGCAACATCAGAATTTGATCAATTAAGTCAGTTGAACCCAGTGCGCCTTGTAGCCGCACTAACATTGGCATAATGTTCACGATGAAAACCTCTCCAGACTACTTGTTTCGAGAGGTGGGCCAGGAAACAGACATCATCAATCCATGCAGGAATTTTGATATCTGCTAGGAGACCGCAATGACCGTTGCTATCAAAAGCCTGCGTCCTAGGTACTCCTCCCACTGCCGACGGAGTTAGCTGACGGGCTAAGACTGGAAGGTGTCTCTCTCAAACTAAATTCTTGAGATTAGCCCCAAAAATCGGTTCCTCCGCTCCAGAGCAAACAGCAGTTGAGCGTTTGTCTCAATGCTTTGTGATCCGGATTAGGCTACCCACTTGAATGTTTTAATCAGTGCCTTTTTGATGTCAGAAATTGCATCAAAAGACAGTTCCATTTCGAAGCAGATATTGAGCTTTAATGTCACCCAAATCACAATTAAGGAATCCCTCATCAACAAAGTTGCATTCGGAATTTCTTGCTTCGGTTGATTAGCCCCCGCATCCTTGAGACACTATAGCCCACATTCAAACGCATGGTCATCTACCTAAAAGCAGTAGCCAAGTTTACTACTGATCAGATATTTGCCGCTGTATCCCCGGTTGCTATTCCCTGAAAGTTCAGATGAGAGGCAGCGATCGCGCTTTTGTAGGCTTTAGATCAACCTTAACAACAGTCAGCTTTTGATCACAATTAATTATTAAGATTCTTGAATGAAATCGTTGACTTTGCTCAACTCTCTCGTAAGGTGACGATGTTGATCTTAGCAAACAGCTTTATGAGCTGCGGTTTACAATTGAACAGGATGAATTGCAGGCTCAAGCCTCGCAAAATTCTACCTCTTAAGATAGACCGCGACTTGATTGGAAGTTAGTGCGTGAACGTTTCCTCTACGCTGCCAGAACTAAATTTACGAGAACTGTTTCCCTTTGAATTAGATGCGTTTCAGTACCAGGCGATCGCAGCCCTGAATGCAGGGCGATCGGTGGTTGTTTGTGCGCCAACGGGGTCAGGCAAAACATTAATTGGGGAGTACGCCATCTATCGCGCCTTAGCTCAAGGACGAAGGGTGTTTTACACCACTCCCCTCAAAGCACTGTCTAATCAGAAGTTGCGGGATTTTCGCGATCGCTTTGGAGCCGAGCAAGTCGGGCTGCTAACGGGAGATGTATCGATCAACCGGGATGCCCCCATTTTAGTCATGACGACTGAGATCTTCCGTAACATGCTTTACGGCACACCGATTGGGGAAGTGGGCACCTCAATGGTCGGTGTAGAAGCCGTGGTCTTGGACGAATGCCACTACATGAACGATCGCCAGCGGGGCACTGTCTGGGAAGAATCAATTATTTATTGCCCCCCAGATGTTCAGCTCGTCGCGCTATCTGCCACCGTTGCTAACAGCGACCAACTCACCGATTGGATCAGCCGCGTCCACGGCCCCACTGATCTGATCTACTCAGACTTTCGTCCTGTCCCCTTACGCTTTCACTTCTGCAATCCCAAGGGCTTATTCCCGCTCCTGAGCCAAGATCAGAAAAAGATCAACGCTCGCCTCAAACCCAAGGGAGGCGGAGGTCGTGGTCAACGCAAACGGGAAGACGAACCAGGAATTGCTTACGTGGTCGGCCAGTTGCAGCAACGAGACATGCTGCCCGCCATCTACTTCATCTTCAGCCGCCGCAATTGCGATCGCGCCATTACCCAGGTTGAGCATTTATCTTTGGTAAACGCAGCCGAAGCCGCTGAGCTGAAACGCCAAATTGATGAGTTTCTGATGCGCCACCCCGATGCGGGACGAGCAGGCCAAGTGGAGCCGCTCTACCGGGGTATTGCCGCTCATCATGCAGGTATTTTGCCTGCCTGGAAAGGCTTGGTGGAAGAACTTTTCCAGCAAGGACTGATCAAAGTGGTGTTCGCCACTGAAACTCTGGCTGCTGGCATCAACATGCCTGCCCGTACCACGGTGATTTCCAGCCTTTCTAAGCGCACCGACTTAGGGCATCGCTTGCTCAATCCTTCGGAATTTCTCCAGATGGCGGGCCGAGCGGGTCGTCGGGGCATGGACGAATTGGGGCATGTGGTCACGGTGCAAACGCCGTTTGAGGGAGCCAAAGAAGCAGCTTACTTAGCGACGGTTGGGGCTGATCCGCTGATCAGCCAATTCACGCCTAGCTACGGCATGGTCTTGAACCTACTGCAAACCCATAGCCTTGATGAGGCTAAAGATCTGGTGGAGCGCAGTTTTGGGCAATATCTCGCCACCCTGTCTTTGCGACCACAGCAACAAGCGATCGCGGACTTGACCAAAGAATTAGAGCAACTGCAAGCCCAGCTCGAACTGGTTGATCCACAACTGTTTTCCAGTTACGAAAAGCTGCAAGAGCGACTGAAAGAAGAGCGTCGCCTGCTGAAAATTTTGCAGCACCAAGCGCAGGAAATGCAGTCCAGTGACATTGCGATGGCACTTTCTTTTGCGATCGCAGGCACCGTATTGGGGCTGAAGGGAGAGAACGTCCCCACTGCCGACCCCATTCCAGCCGCTTTGGTAATGAAAACTCCCGGTTCTGGTCAGTTCCCCTATTTGGTTTGTTTAAGTCAGGATAACCGCTGGTATGTCGTCACTGTGGGAGATGTGGTTAGCTTACGAGCCGAAATTCCTCGGATTAAAGCGGTAGACAACCTCTTACCGCCTGCTGAGATGCCGTTGAAACCAGGGCAGTCGCGCAAGGGCAATGAAGACACAGAGGCGATCGCTCGACACATTCCCCCAGTGCCTACTCTGCTGGAAACTGCGCCCGAAGTTCAAGCCCAACTCGATCGCTTGCATGGGGTACAAACTCAACTAGAAGCCCATCCCTTACATCAGTGGGGCAATTCGGCCACTCTACTGAAGCGGCAGCGGCGAGTTCAGAATTTGCAAGAAGATATCGCTCAGCGCCAAGCTAAATTAGAACAACTCTCCCATCAGCATTGGGAAGAATTTGTCCACCTAATTGAGATCTTGCAGACCTTCGGCGGTTTGGAGGGCTTACTCCCAACTCCCCTGGGCCAAGCTGCGGCAGCCATTCGGGGCGACAACGAGCTATGGCTGGGCATCTCCCTGATGTCAGGAGAACTCGATGATTTAGACCCCCACCACTTAGCGGCGGCTTGTGCGGCCTTGGTGACTGAAGTGTCGCGTCCCGACAGTTGGACTCGTTATCATGCCTCGCCAGAAGTACAAGAAGCGTTAGGAGGACTGCGGGGTCTGCGGCGGCAGTTATTCCAGATTCAGCGACGACACCAGGTGGCCCTTCCCGTGTGGCTAGAGGACGAACTGATTGCCTTAGTCGAGCAGTGGGCTTTGGGTGTGGAATGGAGCGAACTGGGAGAAAATACCAGCCTGGATGAAGGAGACGTGGTGCGAATTTTACGCCGCACTTTAGATTTCTTGTCTCAGATTCCCCATGTGCCGCATATTTCTCCGACTTTGCGCCAAAATGCTCATCGCGCTATACAGCTGATCGATCGCTTCCCAGTCAACGAGGCGATCGACTAATCCTGGATTGCAACCCAACAGCGGTTTGATATCAGGCTGGCTGGGAACGCTGAGTATTGAATCTTGAGGGCCGCTTGAGCGATGCTACGGTTTGCAGTCCAGAACTCGCAGGAGTAGGATGGACAACGGGGTAAAGCTCTATACAAAATTTAATCAGGCATGGGTGCAGGTCAAGCTTTCACCCTCATTGGGGGTAACCATCGGGAACCCTCAAAGTTGAAATAAGTCTTAAATTCTTGCTCTTAGAAGGCTCCAGTTTTTCCCAAGCTGTCCAGAGCTAAGGGAAATTGCTTGTGACTGCTACATCCGCTTTAGGAGCTGATCTTTTCGTATGCGTGATTTTCATAGCGCTACCGCCTCAACTCGTCTCCTACTCAATCTGGCAATGGGTCGTCGGCTATTAACCAGTACTTGCCTAGGTTTATTGATACAAGGTTTGGTCTTCCTCTCTCCTGCAATGGCTGAGCAAGTTTCGCTGGGAGTGGTACGGAATGCAGACAATGCGGCTGATTGGGAAAGCATTACGGCTCGCCTGCAAGCTGCCAAGGTAGGTTACCGCATTATTGACCTACAGCAGGTAGAACAAGCTGCTGACCTCAATGGTATTAGCGTCCTCTTTTTGCCCAATGTAGAAACCATTACAGAAGCGCAAGCGATCGCCCTTGAAGCGTGGATGAGCCGAGGCGGACGGGTGGTTGTCAGTGGTCCTGTAGGCCGATTGTCGTCTCTAGGGGTCAGACAAGCGCTGCGATCGCTGTTGGGTGCTTACTGGGCCTATCCACTCTCCGAGCCCACCAGCTTACAAACCATTACAAAGCAGCCGCAATCTTGGGCACGCAAAGGTCAAGCGGCAAGCGGTTTGTGGGGCGGTGTGATTATGCCGTCTAGTCTCAGCAGCCAAACCATTGCCACCTGGAAAAACCCCACAGGAGCCAACCCCGCCGCCACTGCCACTGGCACTCCGACAGATAACCCCCCCGCGATCGTCACCACTGAGCGATCGACCTTCTTGGGTTGGAATTGGGGACGGCGTTCTTCCGGGTCTCCAGAATTTGACGGCACTTGGTTACGAGCTGCCCTGAGCCGTTACGGAGAGGTGCCAGTGGTTTCCGTTCCGATCGCCGCTGCACCACCCCCAGCCACTCCGACTAACCGTACACCTTCCCAAGCAACTGTGGGAACCAGCAATCTCAGGCTTCCCCTCAGTTCTACACCCACTCCAGGCACAAGCCGCACCACTGCCCTCCGGCAAGCGCCTGCCAATGGTTTTCAACCCCGCGAGCAACCCTCTAACGACCCCGCCGAACAAGTAGCCCCTCCCGGTGTAGAGGTAGAGGCAGGGTCATTGCCGATCGCCACCCTAGAAGCGATCGCGATGCGCCAAGAGTTAGAAAATTTGATTGGCAGAGTTGAAAGTGCCCTGCTTACTGCCAACGCTACTAATAGCTCTACTCAGACCGCCAGTTCAAGTGCTTCACCCAGCAGCGAAACTGCATCCAGCGTCGTCGCCAGCACCAAAGAATTTGTCGCGATCACTCCTGCTGAAGTCAGTACTGCTGCCGCCTCTGACACAACTCAAATTGTCACCAAGGCTCGTCAGGGACTACAAAAGTTCTCGCAACTTGTGGCTCAGGGAGACTATCGCAACGCTCGCAGCCAATGGCTGCAAACTCGGCGCTTCCTTTGGGACAACTATCCCACCGAACGGCTCCGGGCCCAACCAGAAATTCGGGCTATTTGGCTCGATCGCGGCACCATTGTCCGAGCGGGTTCCGAGCGAGGGTTGGCAGCTTTGTTCGATCGCTTGGCCGCAGCAGGCATCAACACCGTCTTCTTTGAGACAGTGAACGCAGGCTATCCAATTTATCCCAGCCAAGTTGCGCCCCAGCAAAATCCGCTCACCCGTGGTTGGGACCCCCTCGCAGCCGCAGTGAAGCTAGCTCATGCCAGAGGGATTGAACTGCACGCTTGGGTTTGGGCCTTTGCTGCTGGCAACGAACGCCACAATCTACTGCTGAATCTGCCCAAGGATTACCCAGGCCCCGTCATTGCCGCCCATCCAGACTGGGCTAACTATGACAACCAAGGCCGCATTGTTCCAGTAGGACAAGGCAAACCATTTCTCGATCCTGCCAATCCAGAGGTGCGGCGCTATTTGCAACAACTGCTGAGCGAGATTGCCAACCGCTATCAAGTCGATGGCATTCAGTTAGACTACATTCGCTATCCGTTCCAAGATCCTGCTGCTGGCCGAACTTACGGTTATGGTAAAGCGGCCCGCGCCCAGTTCCAACAGCTGACAGGCGTTGATCCTCTGAAGATTTCTCCGAGCGATCGCAACCTCTGGCAGCGCTGGACAAACTTTCGCACTCAACAAATCGACAGCTTTGTAGCCGAAACCTCTCAGCAGTTGCGGCGGCTGAAGCCGAATCTCATCATGTCGGTGGCGGTGTTTCCCCTGCCCCAACACGAGCGCATCCAGAAGCTACAGCAGCACTGGGAAACTTGGGCGGAGCGGGGAGATATTCAGCTAGTGGTACCGATGGCCTATGCGATGGACACCAACCGCTTCCAACGTTTGGTTCAGCCTTACCTCACGTCTAGCAAACTGAATTCCACCTTAATCATGCCTGGAATCCGGCTGCTGAACCTACCCGAAGCCGTCGCTATGGACCAAATTCAAGCCTTGCGAGACCTGCCCTCCGGTGGCTACTCTCTGTTTGCGGCTGAGAATTTCAACGATCGCCTGCAAACGATCTTCCAGAAAACCCAGGGGCCAATCCAACGAACGCCTAAGGAACCGATTCCCTACCGCCAACCCTTCGCGGCGGCTGCGGTTCGGTACAGTGCCTTACAACGAGAGTGGAATTTTCTCTCAGCTCAGAAGCAACTGTGGATGCGAGAACCTGCATTGAGTCGCTGGCAAAACCAATCGAAAGCCCTCGACCAAGCGTTGCAAGCTTTAGCCGAACAACCTGGTCGCGATCGCCTCAAAACAGCCAAACGAGAACTGACCAATTTCCGGGCACAGTTTAGCAGTTGGATGAACCTGTACGACCTAGAACACCGCTACCAAGTGGATGCCTGGGAGCACCGCTTAGAGAGCATTGATACCCTGCTCAACTACGGCGATCGCGTTGTGCTCAATTCAGCACCCAACCGCACCGCGACTCGCTAAACCTGACTGTGATTCTGTGATTGCCTCAAGGCGGAGTTGTGGCTTGCTTTAGCTGAGGGGTAAGGCGATCGTAAATTCAGTTCCTTGCCCCAACTCTGTGGTAAAACTCAGTTGGCCTTCGTGTTTTTCTTCCACAATTTGACGGGCGATCGACAACCCCAAGCCTGTTCCCTTGCCCACGGCTTTGGTGGTGAAAAAGGGCTGAAACGCTTTTGCCTGCATCTCTGGCGGCATCCCCGCACCGTTGTCAGCAATTCGCACCATCACTTGCTGACCCACAACTACCGTTTGAATAGAAATTTGGGGGGCAGTCGGTAGAGACTCCTCTAGGGCATCAATGGCATTGGCCAAAATGTTCATAAATACTTGGTTGAGCAGCCCCGGATAACACTCCAATGGAGGCAACTCCCCGTAGTTTCTCACCACTTCAATGGCAGGACGGTGATGCTCTGTACCCGCTAGCCGCACTACCCCAGCCTTTAAGCGGTGCCGCAGAATCGTTAAGGTACTCTCCAAGCCATCATGCAAGTCCGCCCGCAGTTTTGTCGTGGCATCGGAGCGAGAAAAGTTTCTTAAGGAAATTGAGATGTCTTTAATTCTCTCAGTGCTGATCTGCATAGATTTGAGCAACTTGGGCAAATCTTCCAGCGCAAACTCCAAATCAATATCACCGAGGGTTTGCTCTATTTGGGTAGCCGTCTCAGGATAAGTTTGTTGATAGAACTGAATCACTTTCGTGACATCACTCACATACTCAAATGCAGGGGCTAGGTTACTGACAATACAACCAATTGGATTGTTGAGTTCATGAGCTACACCAGCAACTAATTGGCCCAAAGCAGACATTTTTTCGCTCTGCACCAGTTGCAGTTGAAACCGTTGTAAATCTTCTAAAGCATGGGTCAACTCTGCGGTTCGTTCTGCCACCCGCTGTTCCAGCACAGCAGCTCCCTGCTTGAGTTGAGCGTTTTTTTCCTCCAGTGCTTTGGTGAGTTGGCGGAGTTGCAAATGAATATTGACCCTCGCAATCACCTCCCGCTCTTCAAACGGTTTGGTAATGTAATCCACCGCCCCCAAAGACAAGCCCTTCACCTTGCTGTCACTATCTGCCAGAGCCGTCATAAAAATCACCGGAATTGCTGCCGTGGCTGGGTCAGCTTTCAAGCGAGCACAGGTTTCAAAGCCATCAATTCCAGGCATTTGAATATCCAATAAAATTAGTTCCGGCGATCGCTGCTGCGCAATATTGATGGCGCTGACTCCATCCATTGCCACCCGAACTTTGAGACCCACTTGCTTAAGCGCTTGAGATAACACCGATAAGTTGGTGGAGTTGTCATCCACAATCAAAATGAATCCGGTCGATGGGTCAGGCATAGCTAACGAAGAAGTGCTGATTGAAAGTGAAGCGATTCAAAATAAACAGACAAGTTAGGCAGTTGGCATCGACTGCTTGAGGAGGGTGGTCAGCTCGTTCATTTCGCACCCTTCAGCCAGGTCGATCACCTTCTGGGTAAAGGGGGTGAGTTGAGGGTCGCTCAGTTTTAGGTGCTGTGCGACTTCAACCATGCCATCTAG
>DATNPE010000533.1:0-19667 GCA_036703355.1 Allocoleopsis sp.
CACAGGCAATTTAGGCCAACAATTCGGTGAGAGCAGAAATAAGGGCTTGGTTCTGTTCTTCAGTGCCAACGGTGATCCGCAACTTGTCGTCGAGGCGGGGTTGCTTGAAGTAGCGCACCAGAATGCCACGTTCTTTCAAAGCTTGATAGAGAGCGCCAGCTTTGTTGTCAGGGGCTTGCGCCAAGACGAAATTCGCTTGGGAGGGACCCACTTTGAAACCGAGTTGAGTCAGGTCAGCGGTCAGCTTGGCACGAGAAGCTTTGACCCGCTCAGCACAGGCGTTTTTGTAGGCTTGGTCAGCGATCGCCGCTGCTCCCACCGCACAGGCCACGGCATCCACGTTGTAGCTATCTTTGACTTTAATCAGCCCAGATAGTAATTCGGGATTGGCAATGCCAAAACCGAGACGTAAACCTGCAAGCGAATAGCCTTTGGAGAAGGTCCGCAGCACAATTACGTTGTCGTGCTCTTTCACCAGTTCTAAAGCGCTGTAGTCGGCAAAATCAACATAGGCTTCATCGATCGCCAGAACTCCAGACAGGTGACTGGCTAGCTTGCTGAGCAGGTCTAGAGGCACCAGGGTCCCAGAGGGGCTATTGGGTGAGGCAATGAAGGTAATCGCCCCATTTGCCTCAATCAGTTTTTCGACGGGCAGACGGTAGTCCTCGTCGGAGGGCACCTCCACCACTTGCGTGTCTTGGATTTCCGCTAACGTTTCGTAGAGGACGTAGGTGGGGGTAGGATAGACGATTTTGCGATCGCCTTCCGTACAGGCCCGCACTAACAAGTTCAAAATGTCATCGCTACCATTGCCCGCCAAAATCCAATCGTGGGGAACGCCTAACACCTGGCTAGCCACGTGGCGAAACGAATCAGCCATCGGGTGAGGGTAACGCCGAAGCAGTTCGCCATCGAAGTTACGCAGGACTTGTAGAGCAGCCTCAGAAGGAGGGTAGGGGTTTTCGTTGGTGTTGAGCTTGATGACTTTGACGCCTGGGGCTGGTTGCTCACCGGGTTGGTAGCCAGTCATCGCGTCAACGCTTGGACGGAAGTAACTCATTGTTCTGGTTGGGTTAGATCTACTGCATGTCGCGAAGCACTTGCCGAATCACATCAGCAGGTACTTCGTCGGTAATGGTGACGGTGCCGATTTGCGTGGGCAGAATGAATCGCACGCGACCATCTTTGACTTTTTTGTCGGTTTGCAAGCTATCGACGATCGCCTCAATGTCTAATCCTCCCGGTAGCTTTGTGGGGAGGCCAGTTTTCTCGATCAGGGCTAGTTGGCGATCGCTGGAAGCCTGATCCCACAATCCCAGAGCCACGGCAATTTGGCCTGCTGCGACCATGCCGATCGCGACTGCTTCGCCGTGATTGACGACTTTGTATCCAGTTAAACTTTCGACAGCGTGGCCAATGGTGTGTCCGTAGTTGAGGATGGCACGTAAGCCTGCTTCTTTTTCGTCTTTGCTGACGACATGGGCTTTGGCTTGGCAGGAACGAGTCAGAATTTCTTGCAGCAGTTCGTCGCTGACGTAGCGCAGTTGGTCGAGCCGTTTGCTTTTCTCTAGTTGCTCAAACAGTTCCGCATCCCAAATAATGCCGTATTTGATCACCTCGGCCATACCTGCCCGGAATTCTCTGGCTGGCAAGGTTTTGAGAACTTGAGGATCGATCAACACGAGCTTGGGCTGATGGAACGCACCAATGAGGTTTTTGCCTTGGGGATGGTTAACCCCAGTTTTGCCCCCGATGGAGGCATCAACCATTGCCAGTAGGGTAGTAGGCACTTGCACAAAGTTAATGCCCCGCAGCCAGGTAGCGGCAGCAAACCCAGCCATGTCGCCAATCACGCCACCGCCTAAGGCCAGAATGGTGGAGGAGCGTTCTAGACGGTTTTCTAGGGCGATGTCGTAGATTTTTTGTAAGGATGCAGGAGTTTTGAAGCGTTCTCCGGCGGGCAAGATGCACTGAGCCACGGTGAAGCCTGCTTGCTCTAAGGAGGCGATCGCTTGCTCTCCGTAATGCTTGAAGATCGGGGGACTGGAGACGAGGAGAATTTTTTTGCCGAGTTTGAGTGGCTGTGCGCCATGTCCGATGAGCCAGTTGCCTAGCTGTGCTAATCCACCGGAGGCGATCGCAATATCATAAGACTGTTGTGGTAATTCGACAGGAATTACAGACTTCATTGGTTTCGTTCTGCCCCGATTAACAAATGCCCGTGGGCTGTATTCTACTACTTCACCACATTAGATGGTGGGGCGGGCGCAGCTTGCCTGACCTGAAAGGCCAACGCAGTGGAATACTACTCCACTAATTCAGATTTGCGAGGCGGGCGTAGCCTGCCTAACCCGCAAAACCAACGTGGTGGAATACTACTCCACTAAATGATTCAATAGTTTTGTTGGGCTTTGTGGAGAATTGTCAATGTCCGGTTTATTTTCCTATGTTTTAGTGCTGGGTTTGTTTTATGGTGCGGCGCTTGGTTTGTTTTTTGGGCTGCGGGCTGTCAAGCTGATCTAGAACCGAGCCTTGGGGGCACTCGCCCCCAAACCCCCGCTGAGGGACGGTTGCGTCCCCCAGACCCCTCCAAACGAATTGAATTGTGAGTGTTTCGAGTCTTGGTAATAGCCTTACATGAGTTTCGTAGGGTGTGTTAAGCACAGCGCAACGCACCGCTCCCAAGCAATTGCGAAAAAGATGGCTCAACTCGCGATCGCATTGATTTTGGAAGGAGCAATCTCTGCATCTTGTTTTTGTAATTCTGCTTCAGCAGCTAAGTATTCGTCGAGTTGGGCTTGGATTTCGTCGCAGACGATTTGGCGATATTCGCTGAAGTGTTCGTTGTGGGCGCAGACGGTGAGGTAGCGATCCCAGACTTTGGGGTTGTGCTTGAAGATGTTCCAAAGGTTGCGCCAGAACTGGAAGCGGGTGCTACGAACCACGCCTTGTCGCCAGCAGACGGTGAGTAGGGCACGGATATCCACCCAGGCTGGCATTTTTCCGGGGGCTTTGAATTTGGGTGATCCCATGATCAGGTGGTGGCGGTACACGCGATCGAGGAATTTTTGGGGTTCGTAGAGTTCAGCGAAGGCGCGCATGTATTCGCGGGCGATTTCTTCTAAGGGGCGGGTGGGGACGAAGTTCATCAAGGTGGTTTGGTTGATGTTGCCTGCTTCGCCGCGTAAGCGTCCTTCTTTTTTCAGACGATGCCACAGGCCAGTGTCGGGCAGCACTTGCAACATGCTGAATAGAGCGGTGGGAATCGCGGTTTTCTCAACGAATTGGACGATGCGATCGCCTGCGCCCGGTTTTTCGTTGTCGAAGCCGATGATGAAGCCTGCCATGACGCGCAAGCCCGCTCTGGTGATGGCTTCTACGGCGTCGCTGAGGGAGTCGCGGGTGTTTTGAAATTTCTGGGTGAGGGCGAGGCTATCTTCGTCGGGGGTTTCAATGCCGAGGAAGACGGCGGTGAAGTTGCACTCGACCATCAGCTCCATCAGTTCGGGGTCTTGGGCCAAATCTACGGAGGCTTCGGTAAAGAAGGAGAAGGGATAGCGGTAGTTCTCCATCCAGGTTTTGAGTTCTTTGAGGAACAACTTGACGTTGCGTTTGTTGCCAATGAAGTTGTCATCCACCATGAAGATGCTGCGGTCCCAACCCAGTTCAAACAAGTAGGTCAGTTCGGCGAGGAGTTGTTGAGGTGTTTTGGTGCGGGGTTTGCGTCCGTAGAGCACAATAATGTCGCAGAATTCGCACTGGAAGGGGCAGCCGCGTGAGAATTGCACGGCCATGCTGTCGTAGGCATCGAATTCTAGTAGCTCAAACCGGGGGATGGGGGTGGTGGTCACGTCTGGCTTCTCGCCATTGGAGCGGAAGACTCCTTGGGTTTCGCCCCGCGCGATCGCCTCGATAAACAGCGGTAAGGTAATCTCGCCCTCATCCAAAATCATGTAATCGGTGCCAGCGGCTTGAGCTTCTTCGGGTAAGGCAGTGGGGTAAGGCCCGCCCACAGCGACTGGTTTACCTCGGCGTTTGGCTTCCCGGATTTGGGCCAAGAAATCCTCTTTTTGCACAATCATGGCGGAGAGCATTACCAGATCCGCCCACTCCCACTCGGCTTCTGTGACCTCGCGAATATTGCGATCGACCAGCTTGAATTCCCATTCTTGGGGCAAGATGGCGGCGACGGTGACTAAGCCCAAGGGGGGGAGTAGAACTTTGCGATCGACGAGTTCTAAAGTTTTTTCAAAGGACCAAAAGCTTTTGGGAAACAGCGGATAGAGGAGTAAAACTCGCATGAATTATTGGCCTCACAGAGAACTGCCCGGTTGGAAGGGCTGGGGTGAACAGTTGGATGGTTATTCACTTTTTCCAGTCCAGCTTCCAGAAACCGGGCAAAAGTATAGAGCTGAATTGAACCAGTGCTTTAACTGGCGATCGCGTTGATATTGGCGGTGACGGTGGGCTTGGCAGTTTGAGCCTCTAACTGCGCCTCGGTTTCGAGATACTCGGCCAATTGCTGCTCAATTTGGTCACGCACCAGTTGGCGATACTCGATAAAGTGTTCGCTGAGGGCGCAGACGGAGATATAGTGGCTCCAAACGCGGGGGTTGTGGCGCAGGATGCCAAACATGTGATGCCAGAACTGGAAGCGGGTCTTCCGCACCACACCTTGCCGCCAACAAACCGTGAGCAAAGCTCGCACGTTCACCCAGGTAATGGCGCGGTGAACGGCTTTATGCTCTGGGGTGCCCATAATCAGAAAGTGGCGATAGGTGCGGCCCAAGAACTTCGCAGGGTCATACAGTTCCCAGAAGGCTTCGATATATTCGCGGGCAATATCCTCTAGAGGGCGAGTCGGGACAAAATTCATCAAGGTGGTTTGGTTGATGTTCGCCGCCTTGCCGCGTAAGCGCCCTTCTTTTTCTAAACGATGCCACAAGGCAGTGTCCGGTAGGGCCTGCAACATACTGAATAGCGCGATCGGTACGGCAGTCTTCTCCACAAAGCGGACAATGCGATCGCCTGCCCCCGGTTTCTCGCCGTCAAAGCCAATAATGAACCCAGCCATCACCCGCAGACCCGCACGAGTAATTGCCTCCACCGCTTCTGAAAGTGAGTCGCGCGTATTTTGGAACTTATGGGTCAGGGTCAAACTTTCTTCATCCGGGGTCTCAATCCCCAAGAACACGGCATTGAAGTTGCAGGCCACCATCATGTCCATGAGTTCGGGGTCTTGGGCCAAATCCACCGACGCCTCCGTATTCAAGTGGAAAGGATAGTTGTGCTCCACCATCCAGGTTTTGAGTTCCTTCAACAGCAACTTCACATTCCGCTTATTGCCAATGAAGTTGTCATCCACCATAAAAATGCTGCGCCGCCACCCTAGCTCATAGAGATAGTCGAGTTCAGCCAAGAGTTGTGCTGGAGTCTTAGTCCGAGGCTTGCGGCCATAGAGAACAATAATGTCGCAGAATTCGCACTGGAACGGGCAACCGCGCGAAAACTGAATCGACATATTGTCATAGGCATCCAGGTCTAGCAGCTCAAAACGTGGAATGGGAGTGCTGGTCACATCCGGTTTAATGCCGTTGGACCGGAATACACCTTCCGTATCTCCCCGTTCTACCGCCTCCACAAACATTGGTAGCGTGATTTCCCCTTCATCCAGAATCAGATAATCTGCCCCGACTCCTTCTGCTTCCTTCGGTAACGCCGTGGGATAAGGACCACCGACTGCCACTCGCTTGCCGCGACGCTTCGCCTCCTGAATCTGGACCAGAAAATCATCCTTCTGCACAATCATGGCCGAGAGGATCACCAGATCCGCCCACTCCCATTCCGCCTCAGTCACGTCACGAATATTGCGATCGACCAGCTTAAATTCCCAAGTTTGTGGCAAAATCGCGGCTACTGTCACCAAACCCAGCGGTGGCAACATCACCTTGCGATCGACCAGCGCCAGCGCCTTTTCAAAAGACCAAAAACTTTTGGGAAACAGCGGATAGAGGAGTAAAACTCGCATTAAATCTAGCCTCTTAACTAAACAGACAGCCCAACCGCAACTATATCAATGTGTTTATCTGTGAAAACTCATCTAGAGAGCTTTCCACCAGTCAAAAACAGTAACTAAACTAATTCACTGCAAAAACGGGCTAATTTCCGCAGAGAGAAATAAGGACCTCCTTTCCTCAAAGAGTAAGGAAATTCCCGACCTCACTTGTACAGGAGTTTAACAAACGTAATCAAAATCAGCTGTTGTGAGTGATGCAAGAAGGGGAAGGAGGGGAGGAGGGAGGAGGGAAGAGTACTGGGTGCTGGGTGCTGAGGAGTTAGAAATCAGAAGCCAGGAGTCAGAAAGTGAGGAGGGAGGGGTCAGGAGAGAGGAGTGAGGAGGGGGAAAAACAAGAATCGAAACACTAACCCTTAACTTCGTTTGGAGGGAGTCTGAGGGACGCAACCGTCTCTCAGCGGGGGTTTGGGGGCGAGTGCCCCCAAGGGCTCGGATTCACAAAATGAGACCCCAACCACACTTTTAGTGAGATCCGTTCCTTATCCCCTTTGAGACAAAGGCATCAACCACCAAATCACCACAATTAAACCCCCTACGATTGCAGTGGCGATCGCCGACAAATCACTTCCCAGCACCTCATTAGAAACCAATTGCGTCGTTGAAATCAAAGCAATCGATAGCGCTACTGTACCTGCCACAATAATGCGGTTTGACTGCGCCTTAAACTTGATCCGATGCCTCTGTTAGTCAGCGATCGCCCGTTCTCCAGTCCTCGCAGTCGTCACCCCACCTTGCCCAGACACCCCGCTCACCTTCAATACATCTCGAAACGTGGCGCAATAGGTTGGTAAATCAAACGTGGCTGGGTTCACCACATTCTCGTAGGTAAAGTGGCGATACTTCAAACAAAAACGGTCCCAGGCTGCCATCTGAATCCGAAACACCGCAATCAGCACATCAGCCAGTGCAGGTGACAGCGGAATCTGAAACTGAATTTTCTTTCCCAGATAATCACAAACCGTTGCGATCGCTTCATCAACGGTGACTCTTGAATTGCCTAACACCAACTGCCGTGACTGCTCTGGCCCCGGTGAATGTTCAACCAAATGATAGACAACCTGAGCAATATCACGCCCATGAATAAAGTGGAAACTACCATCGGCCTTGAGGAAGCGAATTAAGTCAATCCACTTCACCACTTCGGGAATCCCAGAAGTTAAGTGAGAGTAAGGCTTGTTCTCGTCCCCACCTAATACCAACGTGGGGAAAAGTGTGGTGATTTTAGGTGCGATCGCCAGCTTCGATAACTGCTGAAAACAGGTGTACTTGGAGCTAATGTAATCGGTTCCCAGTTGTCCTGCTTCTTTGAGAGGTCGATCGTGGCGATCGAGAATGCTGGCGGTAGAAAAATAAATCACCTGCTCACAGCGCTCAGGATCGAGAAAATTCATCAACCGCAACGTCTTTAAAACGTTGACATCATAGGTTTCCTGAGCATTCCCCCAAGCGGTTGCAGCCAAGATTGCGACATCCATCGACTTCAGCAACTCAGCCTGACGGTCGATCTGGTGCATATCTCCTTTCACGACTGTAATGCCAGGGCGGGCACGATAGTCGAATTGGATCTTGTCCGGATTTCTAACCAGCAGAAACAGTTCGTGCTGGGTCTCTTGGATCAAGGTTTCTGCGATGTAGTGACCAATGCAGCCACTTGCGCCAGTGATAAAAATCCGCTTGGGAGGCATGGAAGTCAAGGTGAATGAACCTAAAAGGGAGTGGGGCCGCAACCCCAAACCCCATTAGGCATGAACTGCCAGAAGTTTGTCAACTTGCTTTGCAGTTTCAAAGAAGTGAGCCACGTTCTCTTCGGGAGTGCCTTGTAGAACTCCATGACCGAGATTGAGGATGTGACGACGGTTGCCCGCTTTCCGCACCGTATCCAAGATGCGATCGCGGATAAAGTCTTTAGAACCAAACAAAGCACAGGGGTCGATATTGCCTTGTACGCCCATGTTCGCGCCGAGACGCTGACGAGCTTCGGCCATATCTACAGTCCAGTCCACACTGACGAAATCAGAGCCAGAATGTGCCATCCGCTCCAAAATGCCAGCACTGCCGTTGATGTAGAGAATCAGAGGCACTTCGGGGTGTGCTGCTTTGATCTTGGCGAATACTTGCTGTTGGTAAGGCTGAGCAAAGGTTTCAAAATCTTGAGGGCTGAGTTGACCTGCCCAAGAGTCGAACATTTGGATCACTTGAGCCCCAGAGTCGATCTGGTAGCAGGCATAAGCGGCGATCGCGTCTGCAATTTTCCCTAAGAACTTGTGCAGCATTTCGGGCTCGCTGAAGGCCATGCTCTTGATGATCGTGTAATCTTTAGAGCTTTTGCCTTCGATCGCGTAAGCAGCCAAAGTCCAAGGCGCACCGATGAAACCAAGCACTGCTGCTTCGTTACCCACTTCTTGGCGCAAGGCTTGCAGAATTGTGCGAATGAAGGGCATGGAACCTTCGGGGTCAATCGGGTGCAGATTGTTGATCTGCTCCAAGCTGCGGATGGGTGGATCAATGATTGGTCCCCGACTTTCAACGATGTCGAAGGGAATACCAATACCAGGGAGCGGCGTCAAAATGTCGGAAAACAGGATGACACCATCGGGACGGAACGCCCGGAAGGGTTGCAGGGAGATCTCAATTGCAAGCTCAGGATTTTCGGAGCGCTCCCTGAAAGAGGGATATTTGTCGCGCAAATCCCGATAGACTTTCATGTATCGACCCGCCTGCCGCATCATCCACACGGGTGGTCGATCAACAGCTTCACCCCGCGCAGCCCGTAACAGATAAGGAATTTGGGTCGATCCGGCCATTGAAGATTCACCAATCATTTCTTAAATGCATTTGCTAGCTTACCATTCCGTGTTCCCCTTGTTTCTCGATCGCCAATCAAGAAATTGAGATTGGTCTACATCGCTTTTTATTCTCTGTTAATGGTTAATGAGTTAATGTTCTTTTTTCACCTCCCATGTCCTCTGATCTCCGCCCCGATCCGCTAGCCTCCCTAACCACACCTGCCAAACCTTGGCTGATTGCGCCTACTGAACGGTGGCAATTCATCCTGGGGTTTACACTCCTGACCTTCCTTGGAGGATTAGTGGCGGCTAGAGTTACCTTGAGGCTGTTATCCGGATCAGATCTAAGCGGGGCAGCGGGGTTGGTTCAAGTGGCCTTAACCGGAATTGCCATTGGCGTTGCTCAGGGATTCGTGCTACGCCGCTACGTTCCCAGTGGACAGTGGATGGTCGCTACAGGTCTTGGGTGGCTGGTTTCTGGTGCGGTAGCTTTATCCTTGCTGGAAAGCTCAGGAGAATTTTTTAGCAATCTAGCGTTTGTCTGCCTGGGTTTCGCCCAATGGTTGGTGCTGCGACAAGTTGCCAAGCCTGCCTGGTTTTGGATTGTGCTGCCCTGCGTCGCCAGCTTAGGTAGTTTTGGGTTGTCGCCATTATTTAATGCCTTGGCAGCAGCCGTGGGAGAACTAGGAGCGTTTCTGCTTCTGGTGATCAATCAATTTGCTGTTCTAGGGTTGGTAGAAGGCATTGGTCTCTGCACCTTGCGTCAGAAGGGTAGCAATGCTCGACGGCGTGGCTCGGTAAGTGATGCATCCTCATCTACTGCCCCCGAAATTACAGAGTTAGAACAATTGCGATCGCTCGCTCAACAACTCCATACCCGATTAGCCCAAGCAAGTATTCCTGAAATTCCTAGAGATCAAGACTTGATTTATCTAGTGGATGTGACGGCGGAGGGGGCGATCGCAGATTACCAACCAGTCAACCAAGCCGCCTTTGACTATGCGGAACAAACCCCTCTGCCTCAGTTGTTAGAGACGGCTGACTCCACCCAAACAGAGACAAATTCTCGACCAACGTCCTTAGCACGGTTACAGGTAATTTTGCAGGCCGATGGTAGTCTGGTCGTTCGCTCTTCAGAGGGTGAACTTCTTGCCTAAGACTCTCTACCTGACCGCTCTATCATTCATAAAATTTCTGCGTTTTGCGCTTTAAACTTGATAAAGATTACGATGAAAAATTGTGGGCATAGGATCGTTTAATTCATGAATATTGTGGATTTTTTCCAGCAGAGTGCTGGCAAATGGTTTTCTCAGCGCACCAGCCACCACTTAGCATTCAAGCAATCAGAAAGCGGTAAATCAGATATTGTGATTGAAATGCTGCCCAGCAACGATCCAGAAGTGGTGAAGCTGTGCGAGCAATACGAAATTGATCCAGCACTGGCACTCTGTGGTGCTCGTGTGACTTGGAACGGCACGATGGAATGGGACGAAGAAAAACATTCTGGCTCCACCGTACTTGTTCCCATTGCTGACCCAGAAAAGCCCAATGAAGGCAAGTTGCTGCGCGAAATGGGCTATGCCGAAAAAGCCCCGGTTGCAGGTCGCTACGTTATGGGTGATGACGACGCTTTGACATTAATTACGGAATACGAGTCTATGTACTCCGAAGAGCGTTTGTGGTTTGCCAGCCCTAATCTGCGCTTGCGTACCAGCATTCTGAAGCGATTTGGGGGTTTCAGCATGGCAACCTTCTGCTCCGAAATCCGCATGGGTGGTGCTAAGCCTCCAGCAGAAGCCGCCAGCACTGCAACAAACGCCTAGCCCTTAGCTACTAATTCTTATGAATTCGAGGAGCTGCCCTGATCAGCGCAATGAAGAATGCAGGGCAAGCTCCAATATCACTATGCCCGTCGGCTATTGGACTCGCTGGAACTAAAAGACTCGGAAACAGTAACTGAATCTTCTGGCGATTGAGCGACGGCTTTGAGCTTGCTGTAAAACTCGGAAGACTCTGTCAGGGGTACAAACTGGTGAATGGGTTCCGGTTTGGCTTGGTTCCCTAGAGCAGGCTCAACGCTGGAGGAATCGCGATCGCACTGTCCCAAATTTTCCAACAGGCGATCGGCTTCTGCCAAGACAGATTCTAGAGAAACATCAGTCGCCATCCCTGATTCTGCGGAGGGCAAACTAGGGGTGACAGGGGAAGTTTGAGGCAGGATAGGCAGGCTGGCACCAGGTAACTCAGCACTAACTTCTGGTGGCTGAGGAGTTGCGGCTGGAGTGGGGTCTACAACAATCGCATCCGGTGTTGGGTTTGGTTCTAATGATGGGGTTGATGGTTGCGATTCGGTTCTTGACTCTGGTTGACATTCAGGCTGCGATCGCTCCTCCCTAAACTCCTGTGTGGGCGGCTGCTCTCTCAGATGCTCTTCTGAGTAGTGCGCCTCCTTGAGATACTCGGCTATACGAGCCTCATCATTGGTGGCTGTCATGCTCAATTCTGACTCAAAGCCAACCGAGGCAGAAAACGAGAAAGCAGAACCAGTCTCAGGTGCAGTCGGAATGTTGTCTGTCGCTGTGGTTCCTGGAAGCAGGTAACGCCAGTGAGACTGCGGCGGAAACTTGGGCGGCGGCAAGACAGCGATCGCTGCTTCAGCAGACACCTTGGGCACGAGCAGCTGCGGAAACTTACTACAAACAATCCGCTCAAATTCGTGGTTGAAGTGATAAAGCGGTTGCCCTCGGCGCAGCCATAGCGCCAAAATTTGCTCAACCGAAATTGCCTTGTAGCGTCCTTGATACAAAGCTTCGATTACAGCAGAGCGCACCCAGAGCGGTTGGTAGGTTGCTGCCCAAGCGGTTACTAATTCATCAGCAGTGTAACCATTGAGGTCAAAGCTGTAGTGAATCAGCAGAGCCGCTGCATTGGCGCTCACAGAGTCTTTTACTGATTCTGTCATCTCAAGTGTTTACTGCATCTCCCTTTCAAAGTAGCTTAGGCGCGCCGCGAAAAGCGAGAGCAGGAGAGCGTGACCAATTCCTAAGCTGATTGACACCGGATCTTGACAGGTCGCTATAGCCTGCGAAAAGCAAATCTAAAATAGCGACGGATTTTGCCATTAAACCGCAAATTGCGGGTGGATTCAAACCGCTTAAGGATGATTAGTTATTTGTGGGGCGGACAACTCCACCTTCAACCGGACGAATGCCAGTGCCCCCAAACGGGTCTGAACTGCCGTTCCAGTTGAAGTCGCTGATGCGTAAACCGATAGAACCAATTTCTAACACTGGGTTATAGCGTACCGTCACCCCATAGGTGCGGCGGCTATACTCCAAAATGTAATCGGTACTAATTTCATTCCCCGTATCCAGGTTGATTGCGGTTTGAAACCCAAAGCGGATGGGGCCGTAAATTTGCTGGAGGATGCCACCTGAAAGCACTTTTTCGTCCACCACACGATCGAACAAAAACGGAGATTGACCCCCGATCGCACTTTGCGAGTAGCTGATATTAAATCCGGTGTAGTCAAAGAAGCGGCGAGAAAAGTGGCCCACTTGTCCTTGTAGCCCGACAGTTCCTGTGAGCGTGGTTTGGCTGTCTCCGCTGGTATAGCCGTTGGCGACACCCCTGACTCCAGTCACCAGTTGTAAATAGGGAACCACGGGAGCAGGGGTATAGCGTAAGCCTTCAGTAGCCGTTGCAGGTAGGGCTTTACCTTGCCAGAGCGGAAAACCTTTATTGAGCGCAGCACTGGCTTCAACGCGACCGAGGCTGATGCGATTATTGCTGCGGTTAGCATCAAGTAGATCTAAGCGATCGGTGTCAGCAGTAACAAATTGTGCCCCTGCTTGGTAGCTCAAGCTGACTCCACTCTTGCCCAGAGGAACGACCGGAGAAATGAGAAAGGCTCCTAAACTGCTCTGCACATCCTGATAACCCAAAGAGCCGTTAAACAAGCGATCGCGGTAACTGTAGTCCAGCGCTAAGGTGTGGTTGCCTGCAACTTGGAGCTGACGGAAACGCACATTCGCTCGCGCTTCTTCACCAAAATCGCTGGGATCTAAGCTGGTTAGCGTCACCGAGCTGGTCAGCGTACTCCGAGGGCTGAGGTTAGCGGTGAGCTTAGTCTTTAAGCCATAGACAGAGGGATCAAAAATTGCCCCATTACTGTCTGTAAGGGCTTTCTGGATAAAGAACTGAGGCGTCACACTAAAGCGAATTTTCTCGTTAGAGATCGGCTCGAATGTACTTTGAACAAATAAGCCGCCGCGATCTTCTTGGTCAAAGCCGAACTGTAGTAAGGCGGGATCGCGTTCTCGACGGTCGATGATGACTCGCCGACGCAGTAGTGGCAAAGAAAAGCGTTGGTCAAAGACCAGTCGAGGTCTTCTGGCTCTAACTTCATCACGTAGCGGAGAGAGGCGAGTCAGCGTCGCTTCATCCGCGCGTAATTCTAGCTCTGGCGGTGAGAAGGGATCATTGGTGATGCGGACATTCTGGGCTTGCCAGCCTCTAGGATTAAAAGCAATCTCGCCTGCCTCAAATCGTAGTCGCCGCACTGCACCACTCTGAGCGGCATTGGGAGCATTTTCACCCGCTCCTACACCAATGTTGATGCCACCAGGGCTGGAAACATTTTGCACGGGCTGAGCTGCGGTAATGCGATCGCTCAATGGCCGATCGTAGACGACACCAGCACTGACATCGGTGGGCAAGGTGGGGGTGAAATCGGTACTAGCAGTGGGCAAGAAAATTTCGCCGCTGGCACCCGCGATCGTGCCTGTGTCTTGCACAAAGTTGTACTCAAAGCGATCGCCCCGCAGCACTTGTTCCCCACGGGTGAGGGCCACATTGCCTTCAGCGACCGCGAGGCGATTGGGAATGTTGACTTGCAAGCGTTCGGTATCGAGAACCGCACCCCGGAAGCGCATCAAGACATTGCCTTCAGCGGTAAACACCCGCCGCTGTTCATCATATTCCTGGCGATCGGCGCTGAGTTCAATCACACCGCTGGTCGCAGGATCATTGCTCGGCAGTGTTCCAGGGCTAGATGGCGTAACAACTGGTGCTGGGTTTTGAGGTGGTGTAGCGGCAGGGGCTGGAGGCGTAACCTCTGGAATCACTAGCGTCGGTGCTGTGTCTGGGGAGGCACCTGGTTGATTGGTGGGGGTTACTTGTAGATCTGGATCTGGGTTGGAAGCGGGTGGAGCAGTTTCTAAAGCTGGTTGGCGAGCAGGCTGTGCTTCTCTGGCGGGAGCTGTAGGGCGACTAGCGGGAGGTGTAGTGGGAACTGGGGTCGGTGCAGCAGGTTTTAGAGCAGGTAGCTTCGAGTTAGCGGTGGAGTTGCTGGTGCTAGCAGGAGGTATGGCCACAATAGACCAACCCGAAGGAGCAGGGGGCACGATCGCCGATGCAGGTTGAACTTGACTCGCAACCGGATAGTTTTTGGCAGGACTGGTAGAGCTACCTGTAGCACTAGAAACTTGGCGTGGCGGCAGTGCGGGAGTCGTAGCTACCACATGAACATCAGAGTGATGATGCTCAGACGAATGGGAAACCTGGTTGGACTGAATTTCAGTTTCGGCTGCCGTGTATGATTCCTCTGTCTCGGAAGCTTCAACGACTAGAGGTGAACCAAGAACCGCAGCAGATTCAGCATTAGGCTCTAGAGAAGTGGACGATAATTCTTCTGAGCGAGCTACCGTCGGCACTGATTCTGGTACCGCAGGTGGTTCTGGCTCCGCTGGTGCCTCAGTAGCCGAATTCTCAGGGGCAAAAGTCTCAGGTGGTGTCGGGGCTGCGAGAGTCTCGACGACAAAAGATTGGGCAGACTGAGAAATATCGGGTGCTGCATCAGAGACCGCTGCATTCGGGACAGGCGCGATCGCTGTTGCTGTAACCGTAGCTGAATGGTGCTCCTCAGGCGGCAAGGAATTGATAATCGCAGGCGGTTCAGGTGGCAGGACCGGGTAGGGCATACTTTAGCAGAATGATTCCGACAAACAGCCCGGACACGTTACCTCAACCGTCTCAGAGGCAATTCTACGGCCTGAGGAAAGACTCAATCGTTGCTTATTCCAAATCCCGACGACCAGGGTTGCGGGTCGGGTCGCTGGATAGAAATCCAAACACGAACAAGCTAATAAAGAATGCGACAACGATGTAGACCGCGATTTTGAGGGTTACCATACCAGGACCTCGAGAGACAAGTCTCTCTAATCATATCGGAATGCTGCCTCAATTTTGAGTCTCACCCGCTGTCTTATGTAATCCTCAGGCTGGCTCCAGGCTTCAGTCAGCTTTGACGCCATTCCTCATGAGACGTTCCCATCGGTTGAGGCTAACCGATTTACAGCAGGGGCTGCTTGGTTACATTAAGTCTTTTTGGGGTTTTTCTACAACTACTTACCCCACAATTGCTGTAGCCACTGGCCAATTTGGATTATCTTTTCTTCTAGCCAGAGCATGGCGCGATCGAGCCAGCCCAGGACGCGTTCTAAAGGATGCTGCACATACCCCAAACTCGTGGCTTCTGCTTCGATCCAGGTGTTGCTGATATTGCCATAGTTCCCAGAACCAGTCGCCAGCTCTGCACCCGACATCGCTAAATTTGCAGCCCCTAAGGGATCACTTGCACTGGCTACAGGAGAGCCTGAACTGCGCGATCGCTTTGCCACAGAAGCGGTACGAATTGATTTAGCGCCAGGGTGCCGTGGCGTCGCGATGGCTGTAGGCTGGGACTGCTGAGTGGCGAGATCAGCCGTTGAGCTAGGGAAAGAAACGATCGCGCCTGCATTGACCTGAGGATGACGCTGCCAAAATCGCCCAATTAAGCGGGCCCACCAATTCCTAGCAGTAGAAGTGGGAACTTGTAGCCCAGGGGGCAGAGCGGTAGAGGGAGTGACAGTTTGTTCTGGTAGAGCGTTGCTCGTAGTGGCAGGGCGATCGCCACTCGTTTTTCCAGCCTGACCAAAAACATCTTCGTAACTTAACCAAGGATCGGGGTGCCAGTCGTAATCCCCTGTTAACAGGCGATCGCGCGTGACTCGATCCCCAGGAATTTGATCAACTTGGGTTTGATCTGCTCTCCCCGTTAAACCGAGACGGCGACCCCCAAAGAAGTAATCAACAGCTGCCCATAAAATATTGGCTAGCTCTTGCCCTCGCTGCTCTAAGGTGGCGGGTAGCGCTGACAGCCTAGAAGATAAAGAGTGAGCTTCGAGCTGAGCGATCGCCCGATCAATAGGCGCTAGCGCTTCATAAGGAATCGGTGGCATCGGCAAAATTCCAGCCGCTAAAGTTGAGCGGCTCATCAGGTAGAGGTCTTCAGAAGTTCCGTTAGCTGCTGCATGACTGGACAGTTGGGCAGCTACCGTTGATTCTTGGAACCAGTTGAGCGCGATCGCCACAGGTCCAGTTTGTACCCAAGCCATGACTCGCTGAACTAAACGAATGGGTGGCAAAAGCTGGGGATCGTCGCTGGGCAGGGGGAGTGGAGCCTGGGATCGTTGCCGAGCCAGAATGTGCAAATAGCGTTGGTAGTGGCTGACTTCCCAAACAATCCGTTGATAAAGCTGCTGTTGTTGGTCTGGGGTCAGAATATCCAGAATTTGATTTTGCACCGTGACCAGCACTAAGGTGCGAGTTTCTAAAGCGGTTGCTACGCCTTGAATCGCGATCGCAGACGTTTCTCCTGCTGCAACTGTCCCGGTGGCTGGTGCTGCGACGGTGGTCTTCTGAAACCATGATAGAAAGGATGGTTTTGAAGCAGGGGTTACTTCATTGGGTGCCGCGATCGCCAAACTGCCACTGCCTGCCAGAGCTGGAACTGCCACTGCTTCTGGGAGCGCCAACGTTTCAACTGCCTGTAAAACGTTGTGCACTACTTGATCAGCCTTGGAAAGCGGCTCAGAACTAGGGGGGCTAGTTGTCTGAGCCGCATTAAAAGCGGGTCGTCCAGTCTCAATGGTGGTTTGGATCTGCCTGCCCACTAAACGAGTGGTTTGAAAGATAGCGTAGAGCGGGTAAAGCAAAACCTGTGCTCCCCAAACCGTCGCCACCTTGGCATGACGCAGGGCGCGATCGCACTGATCGACAAACTCACGCGATCGCCGAGAGAAAAAGTTGAACAACCGACTTTGATAGCGACCAGAAGCAGAAGGAGACATGGCAGTTGTCAGCGGGGCGGCTGCTGTAAAGTGGGATGGTGTACAGAGCTGGCCACGGCGTAGCGACTTGAGCGTGAATCAGGCTGTACAGCTAGTGACCTGATCTTATCTAAAGATGGCTGACCCAGCGAAACTCCAGGCTCAAATCTCTGAGGCAATTTCTCGGCTACGGCAACTGACGCAACTGAATCTGCAATCTGATTGGCAGATGCACTTAGGCGATCGACCCATCGCTGAAGCAACTCAACCAGAGCAATGGCAAACCTGGACTACCGCAGCACTAAATGCTAGAGACCATATTGCTTGGCCGCAGGGACGACAGGTGTTGTGGTTGGGGCAGCAATTGGTGATTCCCCAAGATTTGCAAGGCTATCCGCTGACAGGACTAGTTTTGCGCTTAGCTCTGACTTGGTGGGCTGAATCTGCCCAAGTTTTTGTTGACGGGCAGTTAGTGCAGGAAGGCAACTTGTTCGACTGCTCTACCCGCATTTTGCTCAGTTCAGCAGCCCAACCCGGAGCCACGATCGCTGTGGCTTTGCGGCTGATTAGCCCAGGGCATGACGCTGGAGCCTTGGTGCGATCGTTGTGTCTCTACGAAGTTGCCTCCACAGCTACATTAAGCGATCGCGTGGAGCCAAGCTTTGTTGCCGATGAGCTAGCCGTGCTTCAGCAATATCTCAGCGCGTTTGCCCCAGAGAAATTGGCAGACTTAGCAGCCGCGATCGCACCTCTCGATTGGAATGCTCTCACCTCAGGCGATCGCTCCCCCCTCAAGTTTGACCAATCCTTGCAGCAACTACGTCAAACCTTGCAGCCCTTCAGCGATTGGATCAAGCAGCGGCAAATTTGCTTGCTGGGTCACGCTCACCTAGATTTAGCCTGGTTGTGGCCTGTGAGTGAAACTTGGGAAGCTGCCGAGCGCACGTTTAAATCAGTGCTGCAACTGCAACAAGACTTTCCAGAGCTAATTTTCTGTCATTCCACTCCTGCCCTCTACGATTGGATCGAAACTAACCGTCCTGCCTTATTTGAGAATATTCAAGCCCAAGTTGCAGCGGGTACTTGGGAAGTCGTCGGAGGCTTGTGGGTTGAGCCAGAACTGAATGTGGTCAGCGGCGAATCAATTGTGCGCCAAGTGCTGTACGGGCAACGCTACACCCAAGCCAAGTTTGGCAAAATCAGCGCGATCGCTTGGCTCCCCGATACCTTTGGCTTCTGCTGGCAATTGCCCCAAATCCTCAAACAAGGCGGCATTGAGTATTTCGTGACCCAAAAGTTGCGCTGGAACGACACCACCCAGTTCCCCTACGAAGCCTTTTGGTGGCGATCGCCCGACGGCAGCGAAATCTTCAGCCTCATGTCTGCCCCGATTGGCGAAAGCATTGACCCAATCAAAATGACCCAGCACGCCTCAATGTGGGAAACCAAAATAGGCAACCTCGAAACCCTCTGGCTACCTGGAGTTGGGGATCATGGCGGCGGCCCCACGCGAGACATGCTGGAGATGGCAAGACGCTGGCAAACCTCACCTTTCTTCCCGCAGTTGAAGTTTGCGACAGCAGAGGAGTATTTGGAGGGAGTGAGGAGTGAGGGGAGAAGAGAGAGGAGAGAGGAGGTAGAAGGCAGGAGTCAGGAGTCAGGAGTCAGGAGCCAGGAGTCAGGAGCCAGGAGTCAGGAGCCAGGAATTAAAAGGAAGTGACGAGACCTTACCTCATCCTTCATCCCCTCCTACGGAAACACTTTCAACGAATATCCTACGCTTCGAGAACGGCGGAGCCGAACATCCTTCATCCCCTCACCCCTCACTCCTCACCCCACCCTTCGGGAACGCTTTCAGCGAACACTCCTCTCCCTGCCCCACCTGGAACGACGAACTCTACCTAGAATTCCATCGAGGCTGCTACACCACGCACGCAGAGCAGAAACGCCGGAATCGGCGGTGTGAGCAGTTGCTTTACCAGGCAGAATTGTTTGCCTCCTTGGCAACGTTGGCGACAGGTGCTGCGTACCCCAAAGCAGAGCTGGAAGCAGCGTGGAAGAAAATGCTGTTTAACCAATTCCACGACATTCTGCCAGGGTCGTCGATTCCAGAAGTCTTCGTCGATGCCAATCAGCTTTGGCAGGAAGCAGAGCAGAGTGGGCAGGCGTTATTACAGGCAAGTTTGCAGGCGATCGCCTCTCAAATCCAACTCCCTGAACCGCCGCACCCAGAAGCTCAGCCGATTGTGGTGTTTAATCCTGTGAATTGGTCGCGATCGCAGGTGATTGCAATTCCGCTACCAACCGATACTACCTGGCAAGTTCACAGCTCAAAGGGTGAACTAATTCCCAGCCAAAACACAAACTACGATGAACAAGGTCAACCCGTTCCAACCTTGCTATTTTGGGCAGAGCAAATTCCCGGCGTGGGTTACAGCATTTTCTGGCTGAGTCCGCAAGCAACTGCCCAGCCAGCTACAACTGTCCTACCCAACGACGAATGGACTTTAGAAAATGCGGCCTTACAAGTAACTATTGATCCGCAAACAGGTAACTTGAGCCATGTTTGGGACAAAGTGCAGCAGCGAGAAGTATTGAGTGGCACAGGCAATCAACTCCAAGCCTTTCAGGATCAAGGCCAATATTGGGACGCTT
>DATNPE010000534.1:0-5467 GCA_036703355.1 Allocoleopsis sp.
GGGAGTTGATGAAATCATCTTTAGTCAGAGGAGGATTTAGTGACGGCATATTCTAAAGCTACTTTCCTATATGCCTACTATGCCAAATTTAGAACGATTGGGCTATTGCGAGTTTTTATAGGCTTGTGTTGATGATTGCAAAACTCACTACTGATGAGTTAAGGCGATCGCCTTCACTAGCGTTTTGGGAAATTTCTGGAAAAGTCAGTGCTACTGGATATTCTGCTTAGATGTAAGGTGGATAAATTTTAGTTTTTGATAGAGCAATTTACCTCTCCCAAAGCGGCGATCGCCTCCACTGTTTTGATTAGCTAAATTGCAACTCAATACAAAGTTAACTGAGCGGCTCGATTGAAAAATATACGGCAGAGACCTCTGGTTACCAAAATTGTTGTCACTAAGGTTGTAAACGCCAACATAAACATAATCAGCATTTGGTAGCTGGCGGCATCTAGAGGACTAACCCCGCTGAGCAATTGGCCCGTAATCATGCCCGGTAGGGTAACTAAGCCCACAGCCATCATGGTGTTAATGGTGGGAATCATGCCTGCTTTAATGGCATCGCGGCGATACTGAGCCACTGCTTGCTCTGGCGTTGCGCCCAAACTGAGATGGGTTTCAATTTCGAGGCGGCTGTTGCTGATGGTGCTGGCTAGGCGTTCTCCCGCGATCGCTGAGCCATTCATGGCGTTGCCTAAAACAATGCCTGCCAGGGGCACCAAATATTGGGGTGAGTACCAAGTGTCAGGGCGAATCACCAGCAAGTTGGTATAGCTCAGGGTCAGGGTGGCGGCAACAAAGATGGAACCCCAGAGTAGCGGCAGTAATTGCGGGATTTTTTTGCTGATGCGGTTGCGAGCCACGATGGTAGCAATGGTGAGCATACCCGCAATAATGGCCAACACCACCCAAGGGTTGTCTACGGCAAAGACAAACTCCAGGACATACCCCACCACGACGAGCTGAAGCACCGTGCGCCCGGTGGCTACGGCTAAATTCCACTCCAAGCCCACTCGCTGCCAAGCCGATAAGCCAATCGCGATCGCCATCATTCCTAGTGCCCAAGCTAGATCTAGAGTGTCTAGCTTTATCAACGTATCCACAAGCGCTGACCTACCAATGTGTTTTCCTGATTTTGCCAGAGCTGAAACA
The DNA here is from genome assembly GCA_036703355.1 of Allocoleopsis sp. Lineage (GTDB taxonomy): Bacteria > Cyanobacteriota > Cyanobacteriia > FACHB-46 > FACHB-46 > Trichocoleus. The sequence continues at coordinate 1,153 of DATNPE010000534.1, forward strand.
ATCTGAGGGCAGCTTTATTCTAGAAACTGGTAAAGCCGAGGAATGGCGGATTCCATTTTTTAACGAAATTTGATTTTATTAACCTAGCAAGACTTGTGGTGTAAACGAGTGAATAAAGTCCCTCTGCTCAACCTGACGCGGCAATTTGAAACCATTAGTGAAGAAGTCAATGCAGCCGTTCTCCAGGTTTTGGGTTCTGGTGGTTACATTGCTGGCCCCGCCGTTTCAGGCTTTGAGCAGCAGTTTGCCGCCTATACAGGCACTTCCGAATGTATTGCCTGCAATTCTGGGACTGACGCTCTCTTCTTGGCGCTGCGGGCTTTAGAAATTGGGCCTGGGGATGAAGTGATTGCACCTCCCTTTACCTTCTTTGCTACGGCAGAAGTGATCAGCGCGGCGGGAGCTACCCCGGTTTTTGTCGATATTGATGCCAATACGTTCAATCTCGACCTCAACTTGGTGGAAGCAGCGATCACCGAAAAAACTCGCGCTATCATCCCCGTGCATCTGTTTGGTCAGCCAGTAGACATGACGCGGCTGATGGCGATCGCGGAGGCCCACAACTTAGCCGTGATCGAAGACTGTGCTCAGGCGACTGGAGCCGAGTGGGCTGGCAAAAAAGTTGGCAGTATCGGCCACATTGGGTGCTTTAGCTTCTACCCCACCAAGAATTTAGGGGCCGCAGGGGATGGCGGCGCAATCACTACCAATGATCCAGCGATCGCTGCTAAGATTCGGATGTTGAAAGAGCATGGCAGCCGTACCCGTTACTATCACGAAGCGATCGGGGTGAATAGTCGTCTTGATGCCGTGCAAGCGGTGGTGTTGCAAATCAAGCTGCGGTTTCTAGACACCTGGAATCAGCAACGGCAACAAATCGCGGAGCGCTATCAACAATTTCTCAGCCACATTCCTCACATTGTTCCGCCTCAAGAAATTAGTGGTGGGCGATCGGTGTGGAATCAATACACGATCCGCCTAGTGAATTCACCGGATGCACCCAGCCATCTGAGCGGCGAGCCCGGAGCCTTGCGAGATTGGGTGCGGAATGAACTGCAAAGTCGCGGTGTTGGCTCGATTGTCTACTACCCGTTACCGTTGCATTTGCAGTCGGTTTACCAAGATCTAGGCTATCAGTCAGGACAATTGCCTGTGTCTGAGCAAATGTGCCACGAAGTTTTGTCACTGCCGATGTTTCCTGAGCTTTCGGTTGAAGAGCAAGACCAGGTGATTTACAGCTTGAAAGATTGCTTGGTGACTGCTGTTGAGAGCCAAAGTTAACTGGGAAAACTACAAGCGAAAGCCTGAAGCCTGCTGGTGCTGCTAGCGATCGCTCGACCCTCTATTGAAACCCCTGCTGTCAGCGAGTTAATACAAAACTACAGTAATGTTTACAATTTTTAGGCTTCGACTCGTTGAAGTCTAAATCGTCTGTTGCTTCTCCTGCCGAGATTGCTGGATGTTTTCCCAGCAGGGGTTCGCAATAATGGCAGTGATCTGTAACACAAAACTTAACTCTACCTACGGTCGTATCCCGATTGTTTGTAGTTTCCTATACTATAGTTAATAAAAAGATAAGAATTCAGAGGTCTGAATTTAATTGCAGCTTGGGAAGTTACCCGTAAAATCCAGTCCCAGATCCGTAGGTACTGGGCAGACCGAGTGATACAGCTCAAGATGCAGCACTTGTCGGCGACTGTCAGGCTTTTGAGACGTTACCCGCAACCAAGAGGCGTATAGAGGCGTGAGTCAGCATCAACTGGTTTCTGTAGCAGAAACACAACCGCGTTCCACTGACCTTAGCTGGCGGGCTCACCGCGAAAAACCGCTCTCCACTCGCAAATATGACGCTGAGGCGATCGCCCGTCACTACCGCTATCGCCCTCTCTCAGCTATCTGGCGTGCTTTTAGCATTATCTGGGCCTTTGCTTGGTTTGTCCTGGGCTTGAAGCTAGATGACTGGCAGCACCGTACCGAAACCAACAAGTTCAAACGAGCCGCCCAACTCCGGATTCTGCTGACTCGTTTGGGGCCGACGTTTATTAAAGTTGGTCAGGCATTATCAACCCGACCAGACCTAGTCCGGAAAGACTTTTTGGAAGAACTGGTGAAGCTCCAAGACCAGTTACCACCTTTTCCCACGGCGATCGCCTTTGGCATCATCGAAGAAGAGCTGGGCTATGCAGTGGATGAGATTTACGCCCAAATCTCTCCAGAACCGATCGCGGCTGCCAGCTTAGGCCAAGTGTATCGAGCACGGCTCCACAGCGGCGAAGAAGTGGCGGTCAAAGTGCAGCGGCCTAACTTGCTACCGATTCTGACGCTAGATCTATACCTGATGCGCTGGGGGGCAACTTGGCTCGGCCCTTGGCTACCGCTGAATTTGGGGCACGACCTCACCTTAATTGTGGATGAGTTCGGCACAAAACTGTTTGAAGAAATTGACTATCTGCACGAAGGCTACAACGCTGAGAAGTTTGCGGATAACTTCCGGGATGACCCCACGGTTAAGGTTCCTAGCATCTATTGGAGCTACAGCAACACTCGTGTCCTGACCCTGGAGTGGATTAACGGCTTTAAGCTCACCGACACCGAAAGCATTAAAGCGGCAGGTCTAGATACAGATACCCTGATCCGCATTGGCGTTACCTCTGGTTTGCGTCAGCTCCTAGAGTTTGGCTTCTTCCACGCTGACCCACACCCTGGCAACTTGTTCGCCATGCCCGATGGCCGTATGGCTTACATCGACTTTGGCATGATGGACCAACTGAGCGAAACCAACAAGGAAACCTTGGTGGACTCGGTGGTGCATCTGATCAACAAAGACTATGTGGATTTGGCCGCAGACTTCGTCAAACTGGGCTTTCTGGCTCCCAACACCAATATCTGGCCGATTGTGCCCGCTCTAGAAGCCGTATTGGGCGATGTCATGGGCGAAAGTGTGGGGGACTTCAACTTCAAAACCATCACCGACAAGTTCTCGGAATTGATGTATGACTACCCGTTCCGAGTCCCTGCTAAGTTCGCTCTGATTATCCGCTCCTTGGTGACGCAAGAAGGATTGGCGCTGAGCCTGAATTCTGGGTTCAAAATTGTGGATGTGGCTTATCCCTACGTGGCGCAGCGCTTGCTAAAAGGAGAATCGCCAGAGCTACGCCGACGCTTGATTGAGGTGCTGTTCAAGGATGGTAAGTTTCAGTGGCAGCGCTTAGAGAATTTAATCGCGATCGTTCGTTCTGATGCCAATTTTGATCTACTCCCGACTGCTCAGCTCGGCTTGCAATATTTGCTGTCGCCAGAAGCCAATTTCCTGCGCCAACAGTTGATTCTGGCTCTCATCGAGGACGATCGCCTGCATACTGAGGAAGTTCAGCGGCTATGGAACTTGATTAAGGATGAGCTGAAGCCTGCCCGCCTCTTCAGTGCGGCTTGGGGAGCCTTGGCTGGTGCTTCGATGCAGGGAGCGGCGGCGTTGTTACCCACAATGCCCTTTGCTAGCTGGCAGACTCCTCCCCAAAATTAAGCTATAGCGATAAGGCGAACCAATACCTTCATAGATTGATACAATTGAGCGTCAGCAACTGCATATTAGGAGTTTTTTGTGTTTACTTTCCCTGACCCTCCCTACTTCTTACTGGTTGCTGGCTTGCTCATGAGCATCACCTCTGGTGTCGCGTTTGAGGCCACTCTGAAGCAAGCAGTGCAAGATTGGGCTAAAAATCGCTCTACTCGCACTCTAGCAGCGTTGCAAGGCATGCAGCTTTTTGTGCCTTTTGTGGGAATTACCGCAGGTGCTTGTCTCTTTCTAGGCTCTGGGATGGAAATTTTTGGCTTCAGTACCAAACTGTCCTATGCGCTCTCTGTGCCTTTGTCGATCTTCACCAGTTGGTTGGTTTGGTCGCAGTTAGGCAAAATTTTGCTCCAGCTAGAGCAGGGTGGCTCACAAGCGCTGGATCTAGATTCGTTCAACTAACTTGGCTAAGGGTTAGCTTTGTCTCAAGGTACTGACGCACTACCTGCCTGAGCCTGCTTGAGTTGCTTTTCAGCATTTGCGGCCCAGGCAGTATTGTTTTGGGCGGTGTAGAGGTCTTTGGCGTATTGCAAGACCTGTTGGGCATCTTTGTACTGCCCTTGCTTCAGAAACACTAACCCAGCCCCGTAGTAGGCATTAGCGTAGTTAGAATTGGCCTCAGCCGCTTGGCGAAAAGCCACTAAAGCTTCTGCTAATTGTCCCTGCTTCATCAGAATTGACCCCAGGTTGTAATGAGCTTCAGGGTATTTAGGGCTGATTTTAATCGCCTCACGCAGGGCCGCG
>DATNPE010000535.1:0-12169 GCA_036703355.1 Allocoleopsis sp.
TGATGCTGCCCTAGAAGCTGCGGCCAAGCTGTCGGATCGCTACATCTCCGATCGCTTCCTGCCTGACAAAGCAATTGACTTGATTGATGAAGCGGGCTCTAGAGTCCGTCTGCTGAACTCGCAATTGCCCCCTGCTGCTAAAGAACTCGACAAAGAACTACGCCAAGTTCTGAAAGAGAAAGATGATGCAGTCCGGGCTCAGGACTTCGACCGGGCGGGTGAGTTGCGCGATCGCGAAATGGAAATCAAAACTGAAATCCGGGCGATCGCTCAAACCAAGAAAACCGATCCTGGCAGTGATGACGCTTCTCCCGTTGTGGATGAAGAAGACATTGCTCAGATTGTGGCTTCCTGGACAGGTGTACCCGTCAACAAGCTCACCGAATCCGAGTCCGAAAAGCTGCTGCACATGGAAGACACCCTGCACAGCCGCTTGATTGGTCAAGACGAAGCCGTCAAGGCTGTGTCTCGTGCCATTCGTCGGGCTCGTGTTGGCTTGAAGAATCCCAACCGTCCGATCGCCAGCTTTATCTTCTCTGGTCCTACCGGGGTTGGTAAGACTGAGTTGACCAAGGCATTGGCCGCTTATTTCTTCGGTTCCGAAGATGCCATGATCCGCCTTGATATGTCGGAATACATGGAGCGTCACACCGTCTCCAAGCTGATCGGTTCGCCTCCGGGCTACGTCGGCTACAACGAAGGCGGTCAGTTGACGGAAGCGGTGCGGCGTCGGCCTTATACCGTGGTGCTGTTCGACGAAATTGAAAAAGCACACCCCGATGTGTTCAATATGTTGCTGCAAATCTTGGAAGATGGTCGCTTGACCGATGCCAAGGGCCGCACGGTGGACTTCAAGAACACGCTGCTGATCATGACCTCCAACATCGGTTCCAAGGTGATTGAGAAGGGTGGCGGCGGTCTGGGCTTCGAGTTCTCGACCGAAGGTCAAGCCGAGTCTCAGTACAACCGCATTCGCTCTTTGGTCAACGAGGAACTGAAGCAGTACTTCCGCCCAGAATTCCTCAACCGTCTCGACGAGATTATTGTCTTCCGTCAGTTGACGAAGGACGAGGTCAAGGAAATCGCCGACATCATGCTCAACGAAGTCTTCGGTCGTCTGCGCGATCAAGGCATCACGCTAGAAGTCACCGAGCGATTCAAAGATCGGTTGGTGGAGGAAGGCTACAACCCCAGCTATGGTGCAAGACCCTTACGTCGAGCCATCATGCGGTTGTTGGAAGACAGCCTGGCTGAGGAAATCCTCTCTGGCCGAGTCCAAGATGGCGACACCGCCGTTGTGGATGTAGACGAAGGTCAGGTGAAGGTGCTGAAGGGTGAAAAGCGCGAGCTATTGCCCCAAGCGGCTGAATAGCCTAAGTTCTGAATGATTCACTGATTGACTACGTAAGAGCGGTAGAGAATCAACTCTCTACCGTTTTTTTGTTGAAGATTTTTGCTGATGAAGGAGGAACTGTGAAGGTCGCAATTATTGGCTGCGGATATGTAGGGATGGCAATGGCTCGACACTGGCGGCAAGCAGGCCACACCATCACCGCGACCACAACCAGCGTGCCCCGCTTGTCAGAACTAGAGGCGATCGCAGACCATGCCGTTTTAGCCCAAGGTAATGATGAAACCTCACTGGCTGAAGCTTTAGCGGATCAACAAGTGGTACTGCTGAGTGTCGGAGCCCGTAGCCCCAACAGCTACGAAGAAACCTATTTGCATACGGCTAAAACCTTGACGAAAGTTCTAGCGCAAACGCCAAGCGTGCAACAACTGATCTACACGGGCAGTTACGCAGTTTATGGCGATCGCCAAGGAAACTGGGTCGATGAAACCTCACCTGTAAAGCCTGCCAACCGCAACGGGGGAATTTTGGCCGAAACCGAACAACTGTTGCTTAACGCTGTCAACTCTCAACTCAAGGTATGTGTACTGCGGTTAGGGGGCATCTATGGCCCAGGAAGAGAACTGCAACGAATCTTTAGCCGAGCGGCGGGCACGACTCGACCAGGGAACGGCGCCGAACCAAGCAACTGGATTCATTTGGATGACATTGTGGGGGCGATCGCCTTTGCCCAAGCGCAGCAACTCCAAGGCATCTACAACTTGGTGCAAGAGGTAACGCTGACCAGCCGAGAATTGATTGAGCAGGTCTGTAGCCGCTACAACTTGCCGCCCGTGACTTGGGATGAATCTCAACCCAGCGCTCGCGCTTACAACGCTAAGGTTTCTAATCAAAAGCTTAAAGCAGCAGGATACCAATTCATTCATCCTGAATTGCAGGTATAGCCTACGAAGGTGGGCTTGGCATCTATAGCCTCAGACTTCAGCCTGTAGGCCAATTGAGAAATAAGAGGTTTGATTCTATAAAGAACACGATCGATTTAGCACTCATTCCGATAGAGTGCTAAATTCTAGTTGGAAGCGTAGGGAACGAAATATGGCAAAGATTGTTGCATTCAACGAAGAATCTCGGCGAGCGTTAGAACGAGGTGTGAATGCGTTAGCAGATGCCGTTCGGATCACTCTAGGACCCAAAGGCCGCAACGTGGTGCTAGAGAAAAAGTATGGGGCACCTCAAATCGTCAATGATGGTGTCACGATCGCGAAAGAAATTGAACTCGAAGACCCCCTAGAGCAAACAGGCGCGCAACTGATTCGGGAAGTTGCCTCTAAGACCAAAGATATTGCAGGCGATGGCACCACCACTGCAACGGTGCTCGCTCAAGCCATGATTCGCGAAGGCCTGAAGAACGTTGCCGCAGGTTCTAACCCAGTTAGTCTGCGTCGCGGTATGGACAAGGTCGTGGCTCGCTTGGCTGAAGAAATCAAAGCCGTCGCTAGACCCGTGGAAGGAGATGCGATCGCTCAAGTCGCCACGGTTTCTTCCGGTAGCGATGAAGAAGTGGGAGCCATGATCGCTGAAGCCATGCACAAAGTTGGCAAAGATGGCGTGATCACCGTTGAGGAATCTAAGTCTCTATCTACCGAACTGGAAGTGGTAGAAGGGATGCAGTTCGACCGGGGTTATATATCTCCCTACTTCGTTACCGATGGCGATCGCATGTTGGTGGATTACGAGAGTGCTCGCATTCTGATTACCGACAAAAAGATTGGTTCCATCCAAGAGCTAGTGCCTGTTCTGGAGAAAGTGGCTCGCTCTGGTCAGCCGTTGTTGATCATTGCTGAGGACATTGAGGGCGAAGCGCTAGCAACTTTGGTTGTCAACAAAATGCGGGGTGTCTTGAACGCCGCTGCGGTAAAGGCTCCTAGTTTTGGGGAGCGCCGTAAAGCCATGCTGCAAGACATTGCGGTGGTGACTGGCGGCCAGATGATCTCCGAAGAAGTGGGCCTGAGCCTAGATGACGTTTCCCTAGAAATGCTGGGCACCGCTCGAAAAGTGACGATTACCAAAGACAACACCACCATCGTGGCTGAGGTGAGCGATCGCAACAAAGCCGACATTGAAAAGCGTGTAGCCCAAATTCGCCAAGAGTTAGAGAGAACTGACTCTGACTACGACAAGGAAAAGCTGCAAGAACGCCTTGCCAAGCTCGCAGGTGGTGTCGCAGTGATCAAAGTCGGGGCTGCGACTGAAACCGAACTCAAAGACCGCAAACTCCGCATCGAAGACGCTTTGAACGCGACCAAAGCAGCGGTCGAAGAAGGTACCGTTCCTGGGGGTGGTACAACGCTGATTCACTTGACCAAAAAAGTGGAAGAAATCAAAGCGCAACTCGATGCTGAAGAAAAAATCGGCGCTGATATTGTGGCGCGAGCTTTGGAAGCACCCCTGCGTCAAATCGCCGACAATGCGGGTGTTGAAGGTTCTGTCATCGTAGAAAAAGTGCGTGACCTAGACTTCAACATGGGCTACAACGTCCTCTCCGAGAAGTTTGAAGACATGATTGCTGCTGGGATTATTGACCCCGCTAAAGTCGTGCGATCGGCGCTGCAAGATGCTGCTTCTGTAGCCAGCATGGTGCTCACCACCGAAGCTGTGATCGTCGAGAAGCCTGAGAAGAAACCCGCTGCTGGTGCGCCTGATATGGGCGGTATGGGTGGTATGGGTGGCATGGGTGGCATGGGCGGTATGGGCATGATGTAAGCCTGCTTTCCCAACCTTGAGTTCAACCCTCTAGATTCTTAGAAGTTGAGAGAAGCAGTAGCTGTAACAGGCTGCTGCTTTTTTGATGGCAAAAAGTACTCAATCTGATCTGGATTGCTTAAGATGGCGATGCGAGTCTTGCCAAAAATTCTCCATGTCTAGCCACTCCAGCCAATCTTCCCAAGGTTTCTATCATCCAATTCCTGGTGATGCCTGCCAAAGGTCTGAATCCACGACCTCGGCTGAGACAGCTTCCCGTGTCGATTACTTCTATGATGAACCTGGAAGTATGCCAGGGACGCTCAAGATTGAGTTAGACGCCTCACCCTCAGTCATTGTTCTCATTGACTACAGTGACTCTAAAGCAACCAAGGTTCAGCTTGAAGCACCGGAAGATTGTGAACCGTACCTCGATACAGAATCGGTGTCTTGGGTGGATGTCAAAGGGTTGGGGAGCGAGGATGTCTTGCAGCGGCTAGGTCATGTATTTAATCTGCATCCGCTGGTTCTAGAAGATATTGTGAATGTGCCGCAGCGACCCAAAGTTGAAGAGTACACAGATCAACTGTTGATTGTGGCTCGGATGGTGACGCTAGAAGCAGACGGACTCGGCTTCATCAGTGAGCAGGTGAGCTTTATCTTGGGACAGCACTATCTGCTGACGGTCCAAGAAGAGCCAGAACATGATTCCTTCGGCCCCGTTCGGGAGCGGATTCGTTGCAATAAAGGCATTATTCGCAAGCAAAAATCCGATTACCTGACTTACGCCCTGCTCGACTCGATCATTGATGGCTTCTTTCCAGTGCTGGAAGCTTATGGCGAACGCATTGAGGACTTAGAAGATGAGGTTGTGTCTAACCCCACAAGACAAACGCTAGAGAAAATTCATGGCCTCAAGCGAGAACTATTAACGTTGCGGCGATCGATTTGGCCTCAACGCGATGCCATCAACATGCTGATCCGCGATGGCAGCGACCTGATTAGCCACGACGTGCAGATTTATCTACGAGACTGCTATGACCACGCCGTGCAGGTATTGGACATGGTAGAAACCTACCGAGAGTTAGCTTCTAGCTTGATGGATGTCTATCTGTCCTCGGTGAGCAATCGCATGAATGAGATCATGAAAACGCTCACTGTGATTTCAGCCATTTTTATTCCCCTCACCTTTGTAGCGGGGATTTATGGCATGAATTTCAACACAGAAACATCCCCCTGGAACATGCCTGAGTTGAATTGGTATTGGGGCTATCCTCTTTGTTTAGCTGCAATGGTTGTGATTACAGTTAGCCTTTGTGCGTTCTTCTGGCGACGCGGCTGGTTCGAGAATATTTCTACGGTTAAAGATGACTAAGCGATGAATCAGTTTGATCTACTGATCCTGGCGATTTACATTATCTGTGTCACCTATGTGATCAATGAAGCAATCAAATCGCTGGATGCCCGCTTCACTGTGCGGTTTGAGCAGGATGACCTGAGGCAGCAACTCCAAGACCAAAACTTGCAAGACCTGGTTAGCGTTGGTTTTGGTTTGGCTTCTCGTTACACCAAGCCCGATGAACTGCAAAGGCTGCCCATCATGATCAGCAACCGTTCCAATCGCTACTCTATTTATGTCGATTGGGACCACAGTTCCTTCACAGATTTTGGTGGGCGATCGCGCCGGGTAATTCGCTTGATGCCAGGATTAACTACCGATTTATTTCAACCCCAAGTTTTTAGCGTCATTGCTCCAGGTAAAACGCTCCAGGAAGCCGTGACTGCCGAAGATACGTTGAAGCGAGAAGGAGATGCGGTCAAAGTAGGTGGCCCTCTGGTGAATTTAGGCGGCTTAAAGAGTGCCGCTGACAAAAAAGAATTTTCCTTGCGGTTGGTACTACGAGCTTTCGATCCAGTAGGTGGTGGAGGCGATCGCTTTCATGTGCTGTTGTGTAAATTCACAGCTAGACGTTTGCCCTGGACCGATGCCCTCCCTTGGAAACACCTGAAAACATGAGGTTGGGTTTTTGCAAGCTCCGCTGATTGTTAAACTGAGTTGTGGAAGAGTTGGTGTAGGTGGTTGCGGACTTGGTGGGTCTGAGAAATCAGGCCAGCGTGCTAAGGCATCGCGCTCAAAGCCAGTCTGAGGAAAGTCCGGGCTCCTCAAAGACCAAACTTGCTGGGTAACGCCCAGTGCGGGTGACCGTGAGGAAAGTGCCACAGAAACATACCGCCAATGGAAAGGATGAAACACGAGGGATGAGGGATGAATTCATCCTTCCTACTTCTGTCATCATCCTTTTACAGGTAAGGGTGCAAGGGTGCGGTAAGAGCGCACCAGCAGCATCGAGAGGTGCTGGCTCGGTAAACCCCGGTTGGGAGCAAGGTCGTGGGAACAAGGGTTGGTCTTTTTCCTGTTCCTAATGCAAATACCGCTAGAGGCGTTTGGTAACAAGCGTCCCAGATAGATAACCGCCTTCTGAGGTGCATGGCACTGAGGAAAACAGAACCCGGCTTATGTCTAACTCTTCCACTTTCTTAAAGCTTTTCTACTATTTTCTTAACCGAGTTAACTTTTACTGAGTACCGATAAAACTTACGTATTTTCATTGAAGTTAGACGCTGCTGAGGTGCCGCTAAGCCATTCTTAAGCCAGGAAATTCAACTCTAGGGTTTACGGATTTTTTAGATTCCACCAGCCTTTGTGTAGATTCTTAGAAGTCTAGATGGCGCGGCTAGGCAAGGATTTATCCCTGCTCTACGATGAAGGCATCCTGGCTTAGGAATGTTTGTAAAAATACATGGCTGTTTCCTCCATACAGACATGTGCCTTGTCAGCCCTAGTTTTAAAGGTGGATCTAAACCTGTGTCACACTGCAATCCCATCCTCGCCGTCAGTGAACAGAAAAAATGTGGATTGATCCTCTGCAAAACTTATCATGCTGACTTTGCTGGACCGGGGGCTGCGGTTGGTAGTCCGGTTGAACAAGGTTATAACGTCGTGATTGCCATTGGTTCACCGGAGCTAATTCCAGTTGACACGTATGAAGAGCGCTACAAGGCTTATGGTCGTCGCATTCAATGGATGCGCTGGCTAGAGAGGATCACCAACTATCCCGACCCCTCTGTCAGAGTGGAGAAGCTCCTAGCTGGATTTGAAGCCTTTTTTAGCCGCCAGGTGGTAATTGAGTTACCGGATGAAGTGTTGGCGCTACTGGTGGGAGTGCTGCCCCAAACCGTGAATGCAGTGCGATCGCAACAATATGGCTACTGGTACACTCATCACAAAAAGCAAGCTTCTAGCTGGAAGCAGTTGCCGAAACAGGTGCTGGTTTCCCGATCTCATCAGGAACTTGCTAGCGCTGCAACTGATTATTGTTTTTTTGACGCCGCAAGCCCCTATTTAAGCGTTTACAATTTCAATCAGAGTGTTCATTCGCTGCCTTGCTCTGCCTAAAGAGATCTAAGTCCTACACTCAACGCTTAGACGAAACCCGTGGTTGGCAGCAGTAAGCGCTTCAGTAATTGATTGAGTTGGAAATGACAACCCTGGGCTATCCGCATCGTCAGCAGCAGCTGCAAAGTCTTTTGCAAAAACTAGCTCTTCCTGAAACAGCCCCTGTACAGTGGTCTCTTTTAGATTTAGCGCTCACTCATCCAACGATTTCAGCCACCGCAAACTATGAACAACTTGAGTTTGTGGGAGATGCTGTCGTTCGGTTGGCTACCTCCGAACTACTATTTGAAACTTATCCTGACTGTGCTGTGGGGGAGTTTGCTGCTATTCGCTCCATGCTGGTGAGCGATCGCTCCTTGGCTCGCATTGCTCAATTCTATGGACTAGAGCGGTATCTGCTGGTTTCGGGCAGTGCCATGGGAGATAAGGCGGGGGAGGAGTCGCGCTTGGCAGAAGCTCTAGAAGCTGTGGTGGCTGCCCTCTACTTGAGCACGCATACCTTAGAACTGGTTCGCCCGTGGCTAGATGCTCACTTTAAAGAGTTCGCGATCGAGATTCGCACTGACCCAGCGCGGCAAAATTACAAAGCAGCGTTGCAGGAATGGACGCAAGCGCAGCATAAAAGTTTGCCGACGTATCGCACCCAAGAAGTTGGCTTCGGGCATGGTGATCCCCATCGCTTTGCGGCTGAAGTTTGGTTGCAAGAGCAGTTGTTGGGGCGAGGTACAGGGCGTTCGATCAAAGCTGCGGAACAGGCAGCGGCCCAAGTAGCGTTTCTGCAACTGACGCAGCCTGCCTCTGCTGGCAAAGAGGATTAAGCGGTGGGTCAATTGTGGGGCTAAAGGGGCAACAAAATGGCAAATCGGATCGGTATTGCAGTCATCGGCGCGGGACGTTGGGGCGTGCATCTGGTGCGGAATTTCTTGGAGCACCCGCAAGCTCGCTTAGTAGCTGTGATTGACCCTGACCCCGATCGCTTGGCTGCTTTAAAGCAGCGGTTTGACTTGGATGACTCGGTGATTTTGGCGACTGATGGGTCAGCGTTGCCGCCGCCGCCTGAGTTGATGGCAGTGGCGATCGCGACTCCCGCGACCACCCATTATGCTCTGATCACTACCGCCTTAAAGCAGGGCTACCATGTTTTAGCTGAGAAGCCGCTTACTTTAGCGCTAGCAGAATCCCAAGAGCTTTGTCGCTTGGCAGAGTTGCAACAGCGGCAACTGGTGGTAGACCATACCTATTTGTTTCATCCTGCGGTGCAGCGGGGGCGATCGCTGGTGCAGTCGGGCACATTAGGTGACTTGAGGTATGGCTATGCGGCTCGGACTCATTTAGGCCCTGTACGCCCGGATGTCGATGCGCTCTGGGATTTAGCAATTCACGATATTGCGATTTTCAACACCTGGCTCGGAGAAACGCCTACCCAAGTGCAAGCCCAAGGCAAAATCTGGCTACAAACGCGATCGCCCAATCTAGATTATTTCCCGCAAGGTTTGGCAGATTTAATCTGGGTGACCTTGATGTACCCCAGTGGTTTTCAGGCTGTGGTGCATTTGTGCTGGCTAAATCCAGATAAGCAGCGACGGTTGGGTGTGGTTGGCAGTCGAGGAACTTTGGTGTTTGACGAGCTATCTCCTGAGGCTCCACTCACCATTCAGCATGGCCAACTGCAACCCACACCTGGTAACTCCCGCAGCGAAACCGAACCTGCACCCACTTATTACACTCCCATAGAGCAGCGTCACGAAGTTGTGAGCCTAGAATCAGGGGAACCCCTTCAACAAGTCTGCACCCATTTTCTAGACTGCGTGCGGCACAATCGCCCTTCACCCATTTCCTCAGGCCAGGTGGGAGCTGAGCTCGTGCAAGTGCTGAATGCCTTGACTGAATCGCTCAATCAGGCGGGTCAAATCATTCACTTGGCTTAACGCCCAAGCGGTGGAGAGTGCTTTAGCCGTCTAAAGAACCGAGGGATTGACGTTGTAAGCTGTGGCAGGGCGATCGCTGTAAGTGTTGGCAGCAGGGACTTCTGTGCCTTGATTACCGTGGGGTTGATGATGCGATTCCTGCAACTCTGATGCTGGAAGCTGCGCTATGTCGATCATGGGTAGCGTAATTTCAACGGTGGTTCCTTGGTCAGGCCCAGCGCTGTCTAAGGTGATGTTGCCGCCCATCAACTCCATAAAGTTGCGAGAAATGGCCAATCCTAAACCTGTGCCTTCAAAACGTCGGGTCGTGGTGCCGTCAGCCATGACAAATGGACGGAAGAGTTTCGGCAGTTGTGCGGGTTCGATGCCAATTCCGGTGTCCCGAATGGTAATCACCACTCGTGCGCCTCGAAAGCCATTTTGCGTGCCTGTCGTCGGTTCAATCCGAAGATCGATCGCAATCTTGCCTTGCTCCGTAAACTTAACCGCGTTACAAACCACATTCAGCAGTACTTGTCTGAGTTTGGCGGGGTCAGCATAAACAGGAATGGGTTCTCTAAGTTGGGGAAAATCAAGCTCCAAACCTTTTTGCTGAATCGGCACCGATTGCAGATCAATCACCTCGTGCAGGGTGTGGCGTAAATCGAGGGGTTGCAGATCGACCGAGAGAGTACCTGCCTCGATTTTGGCGAGGTCCAGCAGATCGTTGATCACTTCTAGCAAATGAATCGCAGCATCATCAGCCCGCTGCAAAAAGTCGATTTCCTCTTCGCGATCGTCACAGCAACCGTCCCGGACAAGGCGAATGCAACCAATAATGGCGTTGAGCGGGGTGCGTAATTCGTGGGAGGTATTGGCGAGAAATTCGCTCTTGAGCCGATTAGCGGCTTCTGCCTCACGCCAAGTTGCTTCAAGTTCTTCAGCCCGCTCCTCTAGGCACTCCACCATACTGTTGAGCGCTTTACCGAGTTGATTTAGCTCCCGAATTCTAAAGTTAGTCGGGGCGCGATCGCTAATTCCTAACGCTTCTGTTGCCAAGGAGAGGGCACCAGTTGCCTCAGCTGCTGGAACGCCAGATGATGAATCAAGAGCCTGGGGCGGTGCGGCATGAGGGGCAGCCTCTGAGGAGGTTGATGAGTTGGTAGAGGATGGGGTAGCTGTGTGCCGCTGTTGAATCCGTAGAGCGTAGTTGCCGAGCTGCTCTAGCGGTCGTGATAATTCTCGTGCCACATAAAGGGTCGCTAGCAGATTCGCGGCCAAAAGTCCCAGCGTCAGCACCACTAGAATCTGTTTAATTTCTTCCAGGCCGTAAAGGGCATTGTCGATGCGGGTGACGGCTAAGACCACCCAAGTATGGTTTTCGGACTCGGTAATGGGCACCTGAATCGGGCTATAACCTGCTAGCCATTCAGCTCCATTGTCCTCAAAGCCAAACAGATGCCGTACATCCGAGTTGCCACCGATGATGGCGTTGTGCAAAATCCCTTCCAAACGGTTGGAATCTGGCTCCTGCCGAATGTTTTTGCCAATGCGGCTTGGGTCAGGATGGGCCAAGATCGTACCATCCTGGTCGAATACAACCGTATAGCCTGAAAGAGAACCAGGTTTATCAATTTCTCTCTGATAAAGGGCTGCTTGTGCACTCAAAGCATATTGCAGCTGGCCGCTGTTGTTATAAACAGGCACGCTCAAAATCAAGCTCAGCTGTCCTTCTGGAGGGTTGGCCTGAGCAACTTGACCCGCAGGAATCACGTAAGCAATAGAGCGATCGGGTGTTAATTGTGCTTGATTTGGCGGCCACAGCTGCATGGTTTTGGCAGGTTGGGCCGATGAGGTCGTACCTGTCTTGGAGGCAGCAGAGAGGGTGGTGGCAGATAGCAGCTGTAACTGATTGCCACAGGTGCTCACAGCTAGTTGCCCTGTTTGGATATCTGTGAGTTGAATACACTGAACTTGGGTGGGAATCGTCTTTTGCAGCTGACTGACAAATTGTCTGGCTTGCTCTAAGGAGCCTGACTGTAAAGCCGAGGTTTCACTGGCAGTGACCAAGTTGACCTGTAAGGCTTTGATGGCATCTTGAATACCGTTGCCTTTCCTGATAGCACTTTCCGTTAAGTTGCGGCGAGCCGTTTCTAGGAGACTGGAGCGTGCTTTTCTGTAGGTTACGACTTCCCCTAGTAAGAGAACTGGAACGCTGAGCAGTAAAATGCAGGACAACAAAACACGTCGGAAGGATGAGTGACCTAGCTTAGCCATAGGAAGTCTTTAACCTGGGGTGCAAGGCTCAGCGCTGAAGGTGCTTTGCAGGATAGATGCAAGCGAGAATCGATGCCTGTGCGATAGAAAGAACTGTGCTGAGGAGATGGGCTTAGTAGAAGCAACACAATCCTAACAAGTCGAATTAACAGGGGTGAGATATTAGTATAATCACTTATTCTAAGTGAACTTCTTCTAAGCAAGCTCTGTTGTATTCATAGATTCGTCCCGTTGAGTGATCAGGGGCTGATAACTTCAAGCACTAGCCAGTGGTAAGTGAATTGTAAAGATGCTGTGCTGCCTTTATCAGCTGTACTCTGCACCTGCAAGCTGCCTTGATGCGCCTCGGCGATCGCCTTAGCAATCGCCAGCCCTAACCCAGCCCCTCCAGTATGACGAGAGCGATCGCGCCTAAGGTTTCCTGACATTGCTAGC
>DATNPE010000536.1:0-4168 GCA_036703355.1 Allocoleopsis sp.
GCCGACGAAGTTAGCTGACGGGCTAGGACTGAGAGATATCCTTCTCTGTTGATTCCGACATACAGTCAATTCTGTCGCGGAGATCAATTTAGAAATGAGCCCCAAATTTGGTTCCTCCGTTCCAGGCTTACCTATTGAGCAAAATGCTATAGGCGAAGGGCTGAATTAGGCTGACTTTATTTACTTGACAGAAAAGATAACTTGTTTTAATAATCCACGTCAACCCATCTTTGGCAGGATTGTCTGGTGCAGGCTTGATCTGCTTTGCACAAACCTGCACATCGATTTTTGCGAACATGACATACCGTTGGTTGCAGTTTTAGAAACATATCCAGCGATCGCGCTTAGCAGTGCCAGACTGGCGATACAGATTTGAAGGATATCTTTTTGGGATCGCTGAATCTGTATTTTTCTCAATGCCTCACCTCATCGCTGCCGAATTCTATGCCATTCTGTGTCCTGCTCGCTTTGCTCCCAACGGCTCGATCTCGCTCTGATAAAACGAGTCAGCGATCGCTCCAACCCCGAACGCTTTCTTTGGCGATCGCAAGTTTGTTTTCCTTGGGTTTGGGTTTTTCTCTCGTGAATGCTCCCCAGGTTGCAGCTCAGCCTTTATCTCAAACTGCTTCTCACACGGCTAAATCTGTCAGCCAAGGAGATTTAGGAAGAGCGTCACAGCATCAAAACAAAGCATTGCCTCGCACTGTTGCGGAGGCGGTTTTACAAGATGCCACTCGCCATTGGGGATTGTCGCTCAATACAGGCAAGATTGTGGACGCTAAACCAGTGCAATGGGCCTATGGTTGCGATCGCCCGACGTTTCCGTATCCTTGTGATCCCGTTTTGGTTAAGGGATGGCAAGTAGCGGTAGAGAGTGGCGTACAGCGTTGGTTTTACTACAGCAACCCCAATGGTAGTTTGGTGCAGCTACACCGCCGAGAATTACGAACCCATGAGACTAAGCTGCCAACTGCTGTCGATGATGCAGTGGTGCGGCTAGCGGCGGCTCATTTCAGCCTGCCTCAGTCTCAAATTCTGATTACCAAAGTCCAAAAGCAAACCTGGACCGATGCTTGTCTGGGGCTACCTAGCCCAGTAGAGCGCTGTATGGGAACTCCCACTCCGGGCTGGCAAGTGACAGTCACAGGCAAACCAGGACAAGTCCAGGTTTATCGCACCGACAGCAAGGGACAGCAAATTAGAACTGAAGCGATCGCAGGTCTTCCACCTCGTGTGGACGCTTTACCCACGGCAACAGCAAAATTTTTGCTCCAAAATGCCAGTGCCCGTTTGCGTATCCCCGCCACCCAACTCTATATCCTTCAGGCTGAAAAACAGCGTTGGTCTAACTACTGTCTAGATTTGTCTCAAACCACCCCTAACTGTTTAGCAGCGAATCTTGCAGGCTGGCGGGTTACTCTCAATGGGGCTGGGCGCAGCCTCGTCTATCGAGTGGATGATGCCGTCTCCCAAATCAGAGTCGAACCCACCTCTATCTCCCGCACCTGATCCCAGCCTGATTTCTCATAATATCTCCTTGCCCCAACCGCTAGCTTCTGACTCCTGACTGGCTCCTAACTCCTGCCTCCTAACTCCTGCCTCTTGCCTCCTGCCTCTTGCCTCTTGCCTCCTAACTCCTGGCTCCTGACTTCTGTCTCCTAACTCCTCACCCCTCACTCCTCACCCTCCCCCCCTCACGGCTGCAACTGCTGCAATTTCTTCTGCGCTGATTGCAACAGGGCTTGGGCTTCGGCATGAGCAGTAGTTCCAGATTGAACTTTGCGGAGTTGGTTGATAATGCCTTGCAGTTCGCTGAGGAGATAGGCCCGATTGCTGGCTAGGTTGCTATTGGTAGCAGAGGCCAAAAAAGATTGAGTCATTCTTTGTGCTGCTTCTAGGGCTGCCACGGAATCGCGTTCAGCTTCTAGCCGAATCTTGACGATCGCCACGTTTTTCTTATATTCCGCTAAGAGGGCACGGGAGGCTACATAATCTGGATCGGCTAAGGCGGCTTGTTCTACCTGAGCGACAGCATCTTCCCACAACCCCACGATCTGCTCCCACTGTGCGGCCCTGTGGGGAGGATTTTGGGAAAGTTGGGCAGCTTGCATTGCAAATTGCTTGGCAGCATTGATCAAGGTGTCGGTGCGGGCGCTACCCGTGGCAAACCCTGTCACCTGCTCAAAGTCGCGCTGATTGGCAGCGAGTTTGGGTTGTGCCATCCGACCCGCTAAGGTGGCTGAGGGGACTTCTTGCAGTTGGTCAATCGCGGCTTGCCAGTCGGCGATCGCATCGGCTTTAGCGGCGGTGGCTTGGGCTTGCTGATATTGTTGTTTGGCAGCTTGTAAGGCTTGATTGCTGGCCTCTAATTGTGTCTGGGCGTTCTGCTCTTGAAACACCTTGGCTTCCATGCGTCCAATGTTTTTGCGAGCGGTTTCAAATTCATCTAAGGTGAAGCGCCAACCGCACCGAAAAAATCCACAGTAGGTGCGGGGGCTATAGCCTAAGAACCACACAGGCAAGGCATCTAAATGCTTTTGCGCCAGCTTGACTTTCTGTGATCCCAAACGAATGTCGGCAGGGCTAGTGGCTCGGTTGACCAGTTGATCGGCTTGTTCTACTAGTGCGATCGCCTGTCGGTAGTTGTAATCCATGCTGATGTAGCTGGGAAACAGAAGAAATGGCGCAACTTTTGCCACTGGAATCCGAATCATGGGGAATGGCAAGTTGAGGACATAGATCCCGCCCACCACGCCAACAACGACTACGGTTCCCAGCTTGACCTTGCCCCAAATGCCAGGGGGACGATTGGCCCGGAGCGCTTGCTTGATGGCTTTGTCACTAAACTCTGGAAAAATATCGTTAATTGCATGGCGTAACTCAGCCTCAGAAACGGGAGCGCCTGGTTGCGATCGCAGCTTTTCTAACCGCCGCTGCACAATTTCTTGCTGCACTCGACCTGCGGCATCAGCACTCGCACAGTTTTGGATTTCGGTTTGAAGGATACGAAAGGCGCGATCGTTGAGGCGAAACATAAGAGCTTGACTAAACCACTGGATTACAGTTTTCCCGATTTTGGCCCCTCGACTCCAACTTTCCCCCCGTGAAAATTTAATATCTCTGCGACTGAACTCGGTCTGGGCAATTCTGAGTTGAATCATCATAGATTCCACGGATGTTTCACGTTTACGGTTGTGATACTGATCAACTGTCTCTCCATTCACCGCTAGGCTGGCTACGGATAGATGGAGGTTCCACAACAACAACCGTTGTGATTCACCTAGCTCAAGAAGAAATTTCTAGCATGTCCCCCAACCTCCCTGCTTCTAGTAGCCTACAGTGTGAGGAACTTTGCGCTCTATTTGTTGAGCATCTACCTTTTGCCGCGGCCCTACTCGATCGCGAGATGAACTATCTCATGACCAGCCAGCGATGGTTGAGTGATCTGGGGTTGGCTCAGAAAGATATTACCGGGCGATCGCATTACGAGTTTTTTCCGCAGCACTGCCAACCTTTGAGCGCTGCTCATCAGCGTTGCTTGGCTGAAGTGACGGAGCTGTCTGTGGAGGAACAGTTTCTGCAACCAGACGGTTTGAAAGCTTGGCGACAATGGAAGATCCGTTCCTGGCAGGATAGAAGCGGAGCGATCGCGGGTGTGATGTTGGTGGCTGAAGACGTGACCCAACGGAAACAAGCGGAAGCAAATCTGCGTGAAAGTGAAGCAGAATTACAAGCCATTATCGATAACTGTCCTGCCATTATTTACCTGCGGGATGCGGAAGGTCGCTTGACTCGCGTCAACCGCCAATTTGAAATCTTGATGGGCATGAGTGCCGAACAGATCTGCGGCAAGAATAGTCATGATCTGTTTCCTCAGGATGTCGCTGATGAGCACTGGAGAAACGATCAAATTCTATTGTCTACTGGCAAAGCCGTCACAGTTGAGGAATTAGCCCCTCAAGCTGATGGCCTCCACACGTATCTCTCCGTCAAGTTTCCAATTTTTAATTCTAAGGGTGAGATTACGGCAACGGGAGGGATCTCCACAGATATTAGCGATCGCAAACGCGCTGAACAAGCCCTACAAGAAAATGAAGTACTATATCGGCAAATGCTAGATGCAATTCCGGATATGGTGCTCTGCAAAGGAGAGCGGTCCCGGATCATT
>DATNPE010000537.1:0-2208 GCA_036703355.1 Allocoleopsis sp.
TGGAAGACGCCTTAACGTTAGTCGCGTTACGGGGACGCCTGATGCAGCAACTCCCTGTCGGTGCGATGCTTTCCGTTCAACTGTCTGCCAGCGAGGTACAACCCCTACTGAACAAGGAATTGTCTTTAGCGGCAAGTAACGCCCCCTCCTCCTGTGTCATTTCCGGTGCGTTCGAGGCGGTAGAGAGAGTGCAGCAGACGCTGCAAGAGAAGGGCATTAGCTGTCGCAGGCTGCATACCTCTCATGCCTTTCACTCCGCCATGATGAATCCTATCATTGGGTCATTTACCCAGGCGTTAAGAGCTATCAAGCTCAATCCTCCCAAAATTCCCTTTGTGTCTAATGTGAGTGGGACTTGGATTACCACCGCAGACGCGACAAATCCCGATTATTGGGCGAGGCATCTACGACAAACTGTGCGCTTTAGCGAAGGGATGGCGGAGTTGCTCAAACAACCTCAGCGTATCCTGCTGGAAGTTGGCCCAGGACGAACGTTGAGTACCCTCGCCAAGCCGCATCAGGTGGATGAATGCGTAACGCTGAACTCGCTACGCCATCCCCAGGAGCAACGGTCAGATGTAGAATTTTTGCTCAATGCGCTAGGTCAACTCTGGCTGGTAGGAGTCCCCATAGACTGGTCTGAATTTTACGCGCACGAGTGCCGTCATCGCCTTCCTTTGCCGACGTATCCCTTTGAGCGCCAACGTTACTGGATTGAATCCCAAAAAGGCGAGCCCAATTTGCACCAAGGAGGCTTAGACCAAAAGCTCGAACTTACCAATTGGTTCTACATTCCGTCCTGGAAACGCTCCGTACCGCCTGTATGGTTGGAGTCGGCACGGTTAATCGAGCAAGCGCAATCCTGGCTGGTGTTTCTCGATGCCTGTGGGGTAGGTTCTCAACTCGTAGAACGGCTGGAACGAGAGCGTCAAGATGTTATCGTTGTCAGGGTTGGAGAGCAGTTTTGCCGATTTAGCGATCGCGAATACACGATTAACCCTCAAAACAGAGCAGACTACGACGCCTTAATCAAAGCCCTGCAAGTATCGGGTAAAATCCCCCAAATTATTGCTCATCTATGGAATATCACGCCCAGCGATAGCGAAGCGCTGCTGCAAGCAGCAGATCGCACGACTTTAAGGCTTGAATGTTTTGAACAGGCTCAACATCTCGGCTTCTACAGTTTACTGTTTCTCGCGCAGGCACTTGGAGAACAGGAAATAACAGACTCGGTGCAAATTGGTGTTGTCTCCAATAACATGCAGGAGTTGCTGGGCGACGAAGAGTTGCATCCGGAGAAAGCCACCGTTTTAGGCTCTTGTCGGGTGATTTCGCAGGAATACTCCAACATTACCTGCCGCAGTATTGATATTGTGCTGCCCCACTCCGGTATCGCACCACAACTCATCGATCGACTTGTCACAGAATTAGCAGCGCCAACTTCCGATGTCGTCATCGCCTATCGTGGGAATCATCGATGGGTGCAGGATTTTGAACCCTTACCACTTGCCGTGCCAACCGCAGGCACAACCCGGTTACGGGACAGAGGCGTTTACGTCATCACGGGTGGATTGGGGAGACTGGGACTAGTCATCGCAGAATACCTGGCAAAGACAGTTCGAGCCAAACTGGTACTAATTGGGCGTTCGGGATTGCCATCGAAAGCAGAATGGCAACACTATCTAGCAACTTGCGATCGCCAGCATCCACTCAGGACAAAGATTGAGGGAATTCAGGCTTTAGAAAAATTGGGGGCAGAGGTGCTTACGATCGAGGCTGATGTTGCCAATCTCGAACAAATGCAAGCGATGGTTGAGCAAGTACGCGATCGCTTTGGCGAAATTCATGGAGTGATTCACGCTGCTGGAGTTCCAGGTGCAGGACTCGTGCAACTGAAAACGCCAGAAATGGCAAACAGTGTACTCGAACCGAAGTTAAAGGGAACGCTGGTATTAGATGCCGTATTGCAGGACGTAGCGCTCGATTTTTTAGTTCTATTTTCCTCTGGTACTGCCATTTATGGTGGCATCGGTCAGGTCGATTACTGTGCCGCAAATGCATTTCTTGATGCCTTTGCTCACTATCATTATTCTCGGCGTAAAATTCCCACAATTTCAATTAACTGGGATTTGTGGGAAGGGGAAAACTGGGCAGACTCGCTGATGTCTGTTTTCCCAGAAATGCAAGCTAAATTTAATCAGATACGAG
>DATNPE010000538.1:0-2138 GCA_036703355.1 Allocoleopsis sp.
TAAATTATCATCACCAAGAAACGTCAGAAGTTTCGGCACATGGGGTCGAGCACCATGACTATCGCCTGCTGGGTGTGATTGTGTTCCTGATTGCTGAGGGCATGATCTTCTTGGGCTTATTTACAGCTTATTTAACCTTCCGGGCTGTGGCTCCCACTTGGCCCCCAGCAGGCACTCCCAAGCTAGAACTGCTATTACCCAGCATTAACACCGTCATTCTGATTGCCAGCAGTTTTGTCATCCACCAAGCCGATACCGCCGTCAAACAAGATGACATTAAAGGATTGCGGACTTGGTTCGCGATCACCGCTTTGATGGGAGCCGTTTTCTTATGCGGCCAGATTTACGAATATAAGCACCTAGAATTTGGCCTCACCTCCAATTTGTTTGGTAGCACCTTCTATGTGTTGACTGGTTTTCACGGTCTCCACGTCTGCTTCGGCTTACTGCTGATGCTGGGTGTGCTGTGGCGATCGCTCAAGCCCAACCACTACTCCAAAGAACATCACTTTGGCGTAGAAGCTGCTGAGCTGTACTGGCACTTCGTGGACGTTATTTGGGTTTTGCTATTTCTGCTGCTCTATCTGCTCTAGAAATTGCTGCCACTCAAACTTAATTCAGCTTCACCCCCTCTCCAGGGGGTTTTTAATTGGCAGCAACTGTAGATAATGCTTTGTATAGCAGTTGGAAATCGACAGTGAAACACGGTCAATTTTTTCTAACAGGTCTACGAGCGATCGCCCCTTCGCTGAGAGCTTGCCGTCGAGCTCTGAGTGCCTTGGTTTTGGTTGGCGCTCTCCTGCTCACCGCTTGCAGTGTACCAAGAGTCTCTGCCGAATCCAGGCTGTTTTTAGACCGCTCGCTGGAGTTTCTGAGCGAGTATCAACTGCCGCAGTCCACTTACAACAACACACCAGTTGGTGCTTTGTCAGCCCTCACTTATGATCGTCAGCGCGATCGCTTTTATGCCGTTTCCAATGACCCTGGTGAGCAAGCCCCTGCCAGGTTTTACACCTTCAAGCTCAGCTTGGATAGCAGTGATCCTGACACCCCCAAAATTCAGCAGCTAGAAGTAGAGCAAGTCACAGTTCTAAAGCAGGATAACGGTCAGCCTTACCCAGCCAATACGATCGCCCCTGCTGGCATTGCCCTGTCTCCCCAACAATCAGTTTTCATTTCTAGCGACAGTTTAGATCCCGCAGGCACCACGCCTTTGGTCGGTGAATTTGAGCTAGCCACTGGTAAGTTACGCCAACGCTTGCCTATCCCGAATCGATATCTGCCGAGTACAGGCACTCCAGAAGAACCCGTGGGGGTGCAGGAACATGCAGCATTCTCAGCCCTCACGCTCAGCGCTCCCAGCACCAGCCCTGCCAACTTAGAACCCTTTCGCATCTTTACCGCCACACAATCCGCTTTGGTGCAAGACCGCGAAACCGAAAACCAAACTGCTAATAATCGCTTGCTCCATTACCTGATTGGGGATGGCCCGCCAGTGTTGATTGCCGAGCATGTCTATCCCATCAAAGCACCTCCGGTAGGCGCGATCGCGCCTCAACTGACAGAGTTAATCGTTCTCGATCAAGGTGGGCACTTCTTGAGCTTGGAAGAAACCCTCGATGACTCCAACCCCTCTGCCGAAATCTTTCAATTGGCGATGGGCAGTGCCACAGACACTTCCGGTTTGGCTAGCCTGCAAGGGGCAGAGGGCATTCAGCCCATTCGCAAACGGCTCCTCCTAGACTTGAACCGACTCGGTATCCCCTTAGGCGACTTGGCGGGTATGAGCTTCGGGCCTCAGTTACCAGATGGCTCTCAAAGTTTGTTGTTAGTCAGTAACAACCATCTGCAAACCGAACAGCCCACTCAAGTTCTTTTATTTCGCCTCAAGAGTTCTGATTAAGAAAAATTCAATCAGCCTGATCTAACCCCTAACCCTCTACCTGATATGAAAGGAGATTCAAAGCTACTCTTCTGCGAGGCGAGGGGGTGGAGGAGAGGGCTGCAAGGACTCTAACTTATTTGCAGAATTTATATACACAGGCAGTAGCTCACGCAGCGATTCGGGGAGTGACTTGAACACTCACAAAACTCGCGGCTAAAAACTGGCTAAATCCTAGACAATAGTGGGGATCACT
>DATNPE010000539.1:0-14581 GCA_036703355.1 Allocoleopsis sp.
CAAACCATGAACTTCTACATGAACGTGGGCAATCGTCCCATGAATCCGCTGGCTAGAGGGCTTTATCTAGAAATCGCGCAGATTGAAGAACAGCACGTCACTCACTACGAATCTCTGCTCGACCCCAATGCTTCCTGGCTAGAACAGGAAGTGTTGCACCAGTACAACGAGTGCTATCTATACTATTCCTTCATGCAGCAAGAGTCCGATCGCCGGATTAAGCAGTTGTGGGAACTCCACCTCAACATGGAGATTGAACATCTGCGGATTGCTTGTGACCTGTTGCGTCAATACGAGAATCGCGACCCGGAAGAGTTCTTGCCGCGAGGCTTACCAGAGACGATGCGCTTTGAAGAAAATAAAGAATACATCCGCCAAGTCCTAGCCGATCAGGTAAATCTCACCGGGCAAGACACAGAATTTGTCCCCGTTGAGCAATTGCCTGAAGATGCTCGCTACTTCCAGTACCAAAGAACAGTCAATGCGGGTGGTGTCCCCAGTGAGCAAGTGATTGAGGAACATCAACGTCAAATCGGTGGAGATTACCGCATGACCACCGAGGGAGCACATCCCTTGGCAAGTGCAAATCGTTAGACCCAACCCCCAGCCCCTTCTCTTCGAGGGAAGGGGAGCAGTTTTTTATCGCTGATCGACTTCAATTTTGGCAAGTCCTGTGCCTGGATAATAGGTGCCTAAAATTTGGCGATAATCATATCCTTCCTCCGCCAATTTCAAAGCGCCTAACTGGCTCATTCCTCGTCCCCCGTGCACGTCAATCACAATGTCATCAGAGGCAGCGTAGAGAGATTCCACAATTCCGCCACGATAACTAATGAATTCTCCTGCCGTTTCATTCACCGCTTGGTAAGTTCGTTCCGCTTCTTTGTCGGCCCCCGCATAGACTTGGTACTGTTCATCATCTCCGAGATGATAAAAGTCGGTCGCAGGCTTGAAATAGTAAGTCAGGGCATAGGAGCGAGCCGCGATCGCCTGAGCTTGCAGCGCTGCCATCGGCCAACTCGGAGAAACCTCAGCCCCCACGACACTATAAAGATAGTCGCGTAGCAAGACATAGTTAACGGCTAACAAACCGCTCGGTCGCACCATTAGCAGCAATCGCCCCCGGTACCAGCGATCGCCCACGTAAACTAACCCTCCCTCCGTCGGTTCAATAAAGACCGCACTGGGAAGCTGCCATGAATTTAAAGTAATGCCTGATCCATCGAGCTGAGCCGTAAAAGCAGATTCAGCAGGTAGCTCCCGCAGCACTTGACCGTTGGTGTCTAGGATCACTCCGGGCGTGGAGGTGCCAATGGCTAAAGAATTGGCTTCTACAGCGATCGCCACGTGAATTTCTAACACATTATCGATCGCCGTGGAGATGTTCGCGGCAGCCAATCGGTCTGCGGCACTAGCACTGATGGGCGCGGCACTAGACGGAGCAGAGGCTTTCTGCTGCTTGGTAGGCGTTGTCGGTTGGGCTGTAGTTTGCGACTTGGCTTTCGCAGCAGGCGCAGTGGCTGTTTTGGCGGCTGATTTGGTAGATGTCGGTTTAGGGGCAGCCGCCGCATTTTTTACCGCACTCTTGGCAGCTGCACTCTTGGCAGCTGGAGTTGGGGCAGGAGAAGGCACTGCAACACTAGGAGTCGGGGAGGGTGAGACCACTGTGGGCGTTTCTTGAGCCACTGGAGGATTTTGGCGAGCTTGGCTGATCAACAAAATGCTCACAAGCGGCACGACTCCCAACACAGGAATCAGTGGCCAAGGACGTCGCTGGAGCAAGCTAAGAACAGGCTTTAACATGGAACGGCTCAAGGTCTTGACTCCTGTTTACTGTTTGGGCCTATCGCTGTTTCTTCCTACGGTTTTCAACTATAACTTGACTCACTCACACTTACACTAAAGCTCCACCGCAACTAGAGCCACTTCCTGCTGTGCAACCGTAGCAGAAATTGGCAGTCCGCACCGATTCGATCAGGTCTAGCGTGCCAGCTGCTAAGAGCTTTGTGACTGTCAAAGTTTCCCCTGTCTTACTTCTAGCTGGCAGATTCTCCATTTGATTGAAATCGCAATCGTAAATATTGCCTAAATAGTCCACAGACAGTTCATTGCGGCACATCAGATGAGCTAACGTTGCTGGGTTAAAGTTGTCTTCCAAGAACTGTAAATAAGGCTGGTGGAGCTGACGATGTTCTAGATGAAATTTAGTACGACCAATTGGCAGGTTAGTAATTGTAAATAGCTGATTGAATTGAATGCCGAATTTATCTTTTAAGTAGATTTTGTAATCCTGCTCTAGTTTCTGTTGATCAGGTGTGAGTGAGAACTTCTCAGTAGTTGGAATTTGAGGGTTATACACTAAATCCAGCATTAAGTTGGGGTTGTCGCCATATCCCAATTGATTGAGTTTCTGTAGCGCTTGAATCGATCGCTCAAACACGCCATTACCCCGCATTTTGTCTACGTTGTCTGCTTGATAGCAGGGCAAAGAAGCCACAACTCTGACTTGATGTTGAGCAAAATATTCCGGTAAATCTTCAAATCCTGGCTCAAAGTAGATGGTCAGGTTAGAGCGCACAATCACCTCTTTGCCTGTGGCTCTCGCTGCCTCGACTAGAGGTCGAAAGCCATAGTTCATTTCTGGTGCCCCACCCGTCAAATCAACGGTTTTGATTTGGGGAAAGCGGTGAATCACTGCAATTAATTGCTGACACACTTCTGGAGTGAGTTCTTCAGTACGCTTTGGCCCCGCCTCCACATGGCAATGACTACAAGCGAGATTGCAGCGTCTGCCCAAATTAATTTGCAGAACGGTAATGGGTTGCTTAGCAAGAGGAGCACCGAGCTTTTGGGCAAAAGGGGTAACAGCTTTAGAACTTGATTGAGTTTGCATCCTTCTCTCTTCCTTCAAGCGTGATTCGTGCTAAGCGATCGCAACAGCAATCTATCTAGCCTATCCCTGACCATCGGTTTCACCAGATCTAGCAGCAACCACCACCGTCGTAGTGCCAAGTGGAAGCCGTCACCATCACCTCCGGAATGGTCGCCGCCAGCTTGGCTGCGGTTTTGTCACAGACGGCAGTCGGGAGACCACGTTGTAATACGTGTCCTGCCTGGTCATCAAAAAAAGGGTCTGATCCTGTATAAATGGCGGTTTTCCCTGTAAAGATACAAGCTCCATCATCAGGAATCGGCACTTTAAAGGACACTGAATCAAGGCTTTCTAATAAAAGATGTTCATCCAAGCCATAGCTTTGGCGATCGAGCAAACGGTAGGGACGCCGCGCCCGAATTTCCACCTGACCAAAACCAGCCCGTACCAAATGCTGAACATAGCGCTCATAAGTCAAAGCTCCAGACAGACACATGGCCCGTAGACGTTCGTCTTGCTGTAAATGTTCTGGAATGGGCCGAGTGGCGATCGGATCACTCATCAAGAGACGGCCCCCAGGTTTAAGGACGCGATGCACTTCTTGCAGCGCTTTCGCTAAATCGTCCGGTTCAAAGATATTGAATAGACAGTTTTGGGCCACGACATCGACAGAAGCATCGGCAACGGGTAGATGAAAAGCATCTCCTTCCCGGATTTCCACAAAGCTAGGGTCAAACCAGTCGTTTTCTTGAGCCGCCATCTGCAAATTCTGGCGAGCGGCTTCCCGCATCATCTCAACGGGCTCAACCGCAATCACCGCTCCAGGCTGACGAGAGAAGTAGGCAAATTGCAGCGCTTCTAAACCACCCCCCACGCCGACATATAAAACCGTCGGGTTGCCTGCCAGTTCGGTGGGATGCACGGTGGTTCCACAACCGTAGTTCATTTCCTGCATCTTGGCGGGAATAGTCAGCCCTGGCAGTTGCAACGGGCTACTTTGCACACAGCACAATCCTACTTGAGGCGTTTCTGCCACTTCACTATAAAACTGTGCAACTGATTCAAGATAACTCACGAAATTCCTCTCTCGATCTAGCGTCAGCAGCTCACGGCTACTTCTGGCCAGTGTAACGTCAGAAGCGCTTCTAGCGTGCGGTTTCACTAGTTTTGCTTTTGAATCAACGGGAGCGATACCACCGAGCCAAGCGATCGCGTGGCACTCCTAAAAAGTACGCCAAGATAATCAATTGGTTGAGTAGGGTCGTTCGCAGCACACCCAGTTTTTCCCAACGGCGACCCGAAGTAACCACTGGCTCAGGAACGATCGCGATCGCCCCCTTTTGCTGCAACCGTCGCATCAGCTCAAAATCTTCCATAATTGGCAGCTCGGCAAAACCACCCATCTGCTGAAACGTTTTAGCCCACAAAAAAATTGCCTGATCACCATAGGGCATTTGCCAGTAACGCGATCGCCAATTCACTAACCACTCAATTAATCGCAGCCCCATCAAACTACTATCAATTCGGAGAGCAAAGGCTCCAGCAATCACTCCGGGCGAATTTAAAGCTTGCCGCACCTGAGTCGCGAAATCAGGAGGCAAAAGCGTGTCACCATGCAAAAATAGCAGCACATCTCCCGTGGCAACTTTAGCGCCCGCATTCATCTGTTGGGCACGGCCTGGAGCACTCGTGATCACCTTCACTCCCAAGGATTGGGCGATCGCCACCGTCTCGTCTTGGCTACCACCATCCACCACAATCATTTCCACGTTTGAGGCTGGCTGTGCGGTTGCTAAGGTTCGCGCGATCGTAGCTGCTTCATTCAGCACTGGAATAATAATCGAAATTTTCTCGTTGCCGATCTGGCCAACACACGATTGGCTGACTCGCTCCCAAATCGCTAAATCCTCTGGGCGATCAATATCATCGAGAGGTGGTAAAGAGCCAACCGACAAATGGTGCTGCTCAGCGATCGCGATCGTCTGTTCCCACACGCGATCCGTGCTCCAGGCAATGTCTTGAAAGAGTGGTGGCACCCATCGCCGCAAACCAATGAGATAGTAGCCACCATCTGTAGCAGGCCCTAGCACAAGATCATGTTGCTCTAGCTCCTGAAATGCCTTGCTGAGAATCACCGCATCTAGATCGGGGCAATCAATCCCTATAATGACCACGCGCTGCTTACCCGCCTTAAAAGCAGCTGCGAACGCTTGGGCCATGCGCTGCCCTAAATCTCCGTCACCTTGCCCTTGGTAAAGCAGTCCCCGACCCAACCACGATCGCATTAATCGACGATGACCACCCGTAAATCGCACCTCTAACTCAAGGGGCAAACTGTTTTGGAGCAATCGCGCTTGAGTCAAGGTATGTTCCGTCATCCGCTGCTGCAAGAAGGCCGCTCTCTCTGGCCCTAAGGCAGGAATCAATCGAGTTTTGGTTTTACCAGGTTCAGGATAGCGGGTAAAGATAATCAGGCGTTCTCTCACTGCCGTCGCCACTCAGTACAGCTATTCATCCTACCGTGATGCCCTAGACGGGGTGTACTTCACCGAGTTGGCTACTGGCAGTCAACATTCAGCGACAAAAACAACTTTTTTATACAGTTCGTTTCATAAAACTACACAGTTAATCAACTGTTCATTAATTCACAAATCACTCAACCAATCTACACTGGGAGCGCTAAGCCATTGGTGTCGGTCGGCTTGATACTTTCTGCAAATCACCTGGCTGGGTAATTCAGTAAGATGAGGCACAATTTGTCACTCATTTATAGGATAATGGCCACAACTAATTTCTGAGGAACTACCGCGCTACAGCACGAAGCTTTAAAGACTACTTTCCAATCGTGAAATTTTAGTAGAGAATCATAAGCCTCAGACTCTACTGTCTATAGGTGCTTTAAGATATCTAGCCATCGCCCGATTCGCACGGCTTTACCAGCTCATCAAACAATTCATTAAAATCGCTACATCAAAAACTAATGTCAGACAGGGGGGTGAATGTTCCATGATTGAAACCGGACGTAGCAAAGCTCAACTCATTAACTTTCTACAAGAAGAATTGGCAGTTTCGACTGCTTCAATTGCCCTAGCGCTGCGACGATGTGAGCAAGAATCCGGTTCTCTGCCAATTATTCTTTGGCAATATGGATTTATCTCCCTGGAGCAACTGGAACAAGTATTTGATTGGCTCGCCAGTGCGCCTATCTAACTCCCTTACCTAAACTCAAGAATATGCTGAGCGGTCAGCTGCGGCTTTTCTAAATGCGGCACATGCCCACATTCTGGAATCCAGATCAGCTTGCTGTTCGCGATCGCCTGCTGAAATTGAGTCGCATCATTGATGCCCAAAATCTTATCAGCCGCTCCCCACAAAATCAGCGTCTCTTGCTGAATCTGAGCCAGCTTATTTTTGAAGGAGCCATAGCCACCACTTTGGGTAAAAGCGGCGAGTGCTTGCTGCCAACCCGGAAGTTCAAGATGCAAGGCGGCACAAAGCTGGGCATCCAGCGAAGCCAAGCTGGGATCGTAATAGGCTGTACGGCTAATGCGTTCTCGGACCTTGGGACTACGGAGAATTCCTGCTGCCAAGTGGGCCAGGGGCGCTACGAAAAACTTGCCTAACGCTGGCCCACTTCTAAAGCCTGCACTATCAATTAGCACTAACTTTTGCACAGCTTCTGGATAGGTAAGCGCGAAGTCGATGGCAGCCGCTCCCCCCATGGAAGCCCCCACCAGGATCACAGGTTGCTGAATCAGCGTTTTCCAGAAGGAATAAAGGTGAGTTTTAATCGCCGTAGGGCTGAAGGGATGTCCTGCCGTCCGGTCAGTAAAACCAAATCCTAATAGATCTACAGCCCAAGTTTCAGACTGAGTTGCCAGGAGGGGCAAAAGCCGCCGAAACTCAAAAACAGAACTGTCAAAACCATGAAGGAGCAAAATTGGAGTGCCACCACTCCCCTGATGAACATAGGCTGTCGCGATCGCCTGTGAGCATAAGGGAGTCAGAATATCCTGGCATTCAATACTTTGAGCTAAAGCGATCGAAGCAGGTTCAGTGAGGTTTTGGGCCAGGGGTGGAAGAAAACTGGTAAGCATAAGCCCCAGTTTACCTTGCAGCCTGATCTAATTTGATACTTTTCAGTCGAAGTAAGAGGGAGACAGAGCTAGGAAGCTCGAAAGACCGAGTTTGAATGTAGCGATTTCCGGTATAAGAGCCTTGCGGGACCACGTCATTAGTTAGCAGCTGGGCAAGGAATAGGTTCTGGAGCAGCTAAGGCCAAGATGTGATAGCAAGAAGGCGTTTCCTCACCGAGAACCTCATTCAGGCGGCTGCGAATCAAGGTGTGCAGATCGCGGATCGAATCACCGAAGTCATGCTTGATGTGGAGTAAGCCTGTGCGATGTTGGTATTCTCGACCGTAGAGGGCAATGAAGTAGGTGTAGCGTTCTTGGTTGGGAGCGTCCAAAACAAAATCTCTCATTGGTTTCTCCTGCGGATAAGATAAATCCAGTTATTGCGGTTGAGTACTTTGAATAGCGGGGGCAGCCAGATTCAGAGTGTTGCGGTTCGTTTTCTTGGCTCTAAAAGCTATTGCTGCACGGTGACTTAACTGTCTTGAGATTAAAGCTATCGAGATTGATCCTCCACTGTATTTCTACCCTAGTGGGTAAAAGGTCTCTAGTCTCTTTGTGTAGAATTCGGTAGTTTTACGCCCTCGTCTTGGGAGATATCTATGTGAGGTTCTGATCAAATCCACACCTGCGTTAATACGTTTTCCGGAGGATTTGGGGCGCGATCGCTCTTTCTTTAGTCTTAGCTCTTAATTTCAGACTGATTTTCAGACTAGATTTTCGACTGAGTTTGCTTTCTATTTGTTCGCGTCTACTCAAAAGTGTTGTCTGTGATGACTGCTGTGTCTGTTAATGAGCTTGATTCCTAAACCATCATTGAGCCGATAGCAATCAGCATGACGGACGCAAAAAAGATCTCCTTACAACTTTATTTTTGCCGCCGGGTCTATGGTATCGCATTTGCTGATTTTGGCGCGACTCAAAATGCCAACTATAGCGACTCTTTACACTGGCAAGCTGATTATGCCAGTTATTGTGCCCTAAGACGGTCAATTTCTTACTCAAGTCATGGTTTGGTAAGAATTAAATTGCTGCGGTTTGAGCCATTCTTGCGATCGCCTCCTATGCCTTCTCTATGCTTTATCTGAATCAACTGGCCCAATTTCTCGATCAGTTTCTCCTAGTTCAACGGTTTGAGCATGATCCCAGTGGTATTTATCACCCTTCAAATCGCCCAATTCGGCGGCTGGGACTAGCTTTAGAACCGTGGCCACAGATAGCAAAGTGGGTGGCAGCAACCCAGGTGGATGCCCTCTTCTTACATCGCCCCTGGAAAATCGCTGAAGAACCACTGCCCACCGATATTGGGGTATTGTCTTACCACTTAACCTTTGACGAACGGCTAACGCTGGGCTTCAACCCCTTACTCGCCAATCATCTTGGTTTATTTAGTTTAGAAGAATTAGGCTACAAAGCTGGACGCCCCATCGGTATGTTGGGCCAGGTTTCAGAGCAAACTGTTGCAAGCTTTTGCGATCGCGTGCAACATCTCTTTAGGGGATACGAAGCCATAGAAGAGGGCAATTTGACTGAAGTCACCAAAGTAGCCGTAGTGGGTGCTATGACGGAGGCTCTCGTCCGAGAAGCAAGCACCAAAGGCGCAGCGGTCTACATCACAGGT
Organism: Allocoleopsis sp.; assembly: GCA_036703355.1. Taxonomy (GTDB): domain Bacteria; phylum Cyanobacteriota; class Cyanobacteriia; order FACHB-46; family FACHB-46; genus Trichocoleus. The sequence continues at coordinate 8,627 of DATNPE010000539.1, forward strand.
CAATTTCGGCAACCTGCTCGCTCTACGGTGCTGGAAACCGGGATCAACGTTGTGGCCATTGGTCACCATCGCAGCGAAATATGGGGATTGCAAGCACTCGCTGACGTGCTGCGCGATCGCTGGCCCGACTTAGAAGTCATCCTACCCCCATCCTAGGTAGTATTTTTGTACTAACAAATCAGCTCCTTCGGAAAGACGGCGGTTTCTCTTTGGCACTCTATAACGGAAGTAGTCAAGCTGAAGTGGGGTGCCAGTTTCAGGCCCAAACTCCACCCAGCAAGAGCAAAACCGTAGTACTCACCCAGGAAGTTTAGATTATGTCCGTTGAAGAACTCCGCAAAAGCCCCATGATGGCACATCTGCTAGATGCCTTGAATGCAGGGCAAGATATCGGCCATTATGGCAAATTGACCTTCGCGATGATTGCCCGTCACTTCATGGCGGAAAATGAGCTGATCAGTTATCTGCAAAAGTCGCCTGACTGTAGCGAGACAGAAGCCAAGGCTCTGTTTCAGCAAGTGCAAGGCAAAGACTACAATCCACCCAAGCGCGATCGCATTTTAGAGTGGCAACAGCATCAAGACTTTCCCATTTGTCCCGATGCTAACGATCCCGATGCTTGTAATGTGTACAAAGAGCTGGAATTCCCTGAGCACGTTTACGAGCATATCTCCAGTTACTACGAACAGAAAGCAGAAGCTTAATCTCTAGCAAGCACAGCCATATCCACGCCAAAATCCGGATATCTGTGCTTCTCCTGACTCAGAGATGCCAAAATAGGCCACAGTAGGCTTCAATTTTGCTGGGTCCAAAAGCTCAATGAGTATCTTTACACTACAATCGGTTCAAAAAGACTTTGGCATCAAGGAAATTCTCAAAGATGCCAGTTTTAGCCTTGATGCTGCCGATAAAGTTGGCTTAATTGGCACCAATGGCTCTGGCAAATCTACGCTGCTCAAGATGATTGCGGGGCTAGAACCGATTGATAGTGGACAAATTATCGTCAATTCTGGTGTCAAGATTGTCTACCTGCCTCAGCAACCAGATCTTGATGAAAACCGCACCGTTCTAGAGCAAGTCTTTGCTGACAGCGGCGAGGGCATGACCCTAGTACGTGAGTATGAAGAGCTGTCAGATAAGTTGGCCCACGGACAGGGAGATGCCACGCAGCTCATGGCCAGGTTATCCACTGTTTCTCAGCGCATGGATGCCGTTGGAGCTTGGGAACTGGAAACGCAAGCCAAAATTATTCTTACCAAACTGGGGATCGAAAATTTTGAAGCTCGAATTGGTGACTTATCGGGGGGCTATCGCAAACGCATCGCCCTAGCAGCCGCTTTAATGGCCAATCCGGACGTGTTGCTGATGGATGAGCCCACCAACCACCTGGATGCCCTCTCTGTGGAATGGCTACAAAGTTACCTCAATCGCTTTCGAGGGGCGCTGTTACTGATTACCCACGATCGCTACTTTCTCGATCGCGTCACTAACCGCATTATTGAGATCGATCGCGGCGATCTTTATAGTTACTCCGGTAACTATTCCTACTATCTAGAGAAAAAAGCCCTGGCTGAAGAGTCGGCGGCCAGTAGTCAGCGGAAACATCAAGGCGTTTTGCGACGAGAGTTGGAGTGGCTGAAGCGTGGCCCCAAAGCCCGCAGCACCAAGCAGAAAGCTCGGATTCAGCGCATTCAGGATATGCAGGCACAGGAGTTTAAGCAGGGCCAGGGCAAAGTAGAAATATCCACTCCGGGTCGTCGGATCGGCAAAAAAGTCATTGACCTAGTTAACATCTCCAAAGCCTACAATGGCCGCACGTTAATTAAAGACTTTACCTACAACTTCAACCCAGAAGATCGCGTCGGCATTATTGGCGGCAACGGCGCGGGTAAGTCTACGCTGATGAATATCATCACCGGACGGGTCGAGCCAGATTTAGGAACAGTCGAAATTGGCTCAACGATTCACATTGGCTATTTCGACCAACACTCAGAAGACTTGCTTAGCGCCCTCAACGAGAACCAGCGGGTGATTGACTACATCAAAGAAGTCGGAGAGTTTGTCAAAACTGCTGATGGCACCCAGATCAGCGCTTCTCAAATGCTGGAGCGATTTCTGTTCCCTGGCAATCAACAGTATGCCCCCATTCACAAACTCTCTGGGGGAGAAAAACGGCGATTATTCTTATTGCGAATCTTAATGAGTGCGCCCAATGTCCTCATTTTGGACGAACCCACGAATGATTTGGATGTACAAACCCTAGCGGTTTTAGAGGAATATCTAGAAGATTTTAGCGGTTGCGTCATCGTGGTCTCTCACGATCGCTACTTCCTCGATCGCACCATTGATAAAATCTTTGCCTTAGAAGTAGAGGGGAATGTACGTCAATATCCGGGCAACTACTCCGTCTACTTAGACTTCAAGAGAAAGGAAGAAGAAGCGGAACCAAGCAGCTCTGAAAAGACCGTCAAATCTGAAAAACAGACTCCTCCCCTCTCACCTGCTCACTCCTCACTAGACACAAAGCCTCGGAAGATTTCTTATAAGGAAAAACGTGAGTTTGAGCTGTTAGAAAGCAAAATTCCAGAAATGGAAGCAGAAAAAGAAGCGATCGAAAAGACGCTTTACAACAATCCACCTTCGGGTTTTAGTGAAGTGCAGAAACTATCGGAACGCTTAGCAGAGCTAACTCAAGAAATTGATCAAGCAACCGAGCGTTGGATGGAATTGGCGGAACTTGTTGCTTAGTAGATTCCTAAATTGCGGCAGAATCAAATTGTGGGCGATCGCCGCTAGATCACTCAATGAAGCGCGATCGCCTTCACGATTAAGCTGATGAACTCACACTATTGAAAAATTGCTTCAGGCTCAGGCTCAAATACATATTCGTAGTCAAAACAAAAAGACTTTAAATGACGAATAATTGAGAAGCCAAAATTAGTCACAATCTCAGTAGTAAAGGTAGCCATCACCAGCTCTCTCAGCTTTCGCTCAGAAACCTTTGGTTTTTGAATAAAGTGGTCCCGTTTGGCAAAGAAAACATCTATATCTTTTGGAATAATGATGCCATTGATGGTGTGAGCTTTCTGAATCGGCTTGATATAGGTTTTGATAAAAGCTTCTTGATTGCGCTGGAGTCGATATAGTTTTTCGTGCTCCCACCAGCTCATCCGAAACATCATTTTGAGTAATTCAAAACCCAAAATGTAGTTAAAAACGTTATTTCTTTCTTCAATATTAGTGACTAATTTAAGCGCTGATTCTAAATACAAATCGGGCTGCCGATGGGCATCCTGAGCCGAGTGAATATAAAACTGTCGAATATAGTTTCTCAGAACTGATTCGCTTAATTCAGTTTGAATATGAAACTCGTTCAGGTAAACCTTGACTCTCTCCTTATTATCCCGATCTTGCAACACTCTAGACACTAAACCGTCAGCTGTGTAGTCATCCAAAAACTCAGCTTGCTTCTCTGGTGGAGTTGCACAAATCAGGTGACACAGCGACAAAACATAGCGACGCTGTTCCCACGGTAAACTCTCAGCCCATTTTTGGGCCTCTAAGGGCAGCTTGTTTAAAATGCCATCTGTCACTGAAGAACTAGAAGTGAATTGTCTTTCATGCTTTCGCTGAGTCATAAGCTGAAGCATTAATGTCATTAAAGGGCTAGAGATAATTTGAATAATGAAGACTAAAGATCAGAATTTTTTTGACTTTTCTGGGAAGAGTTACCTTACAGGATAAAGTAGATCCTAAATAAACTTGGTTATACTCGCTAAGAGCAGTAAGTAAGCCAAAATTTTAATGAGCTTTCTTCATCTAACAAATCTCTAGTGCCTTCGTATCTGGCAAATATCCGGAATATCCAATAGTTCTTAATGAAGGTACTGGTTTTTATCAGTACAAGTTCGGTTGACGCTTGCCCAACCTAAACTAACTTTGGTTGGCGATCGCAACACCTCAACTCATAGCAGCCTGATTCCTCATTAAGTTGAGGCGCTTGCTACAAAATTTGAGTCAGGGAAAACGAGCCAGCAATTTGTCCCAATTAGCAACGAAGCCTCGTACAATTGATCCCACGTATTCTCTGACTCAGGAGCTTAGCCATGCCAGCGGCAGTTGGCGTTATTCAAACACTAGGGTTTCCAGGGGTGCTGGCCGCAGCCGATGCAATGGTCAAGTCAGGGGCAGTGACCCTGGTGTACTATGGTCTAGCCGAGAGAGGTGAGTTTCTGGTTGCGGTGCGTGGACCAGTCTCAGAAGTGCAACGAGCTGTAGAGGCAGGAGTTGCATCGGCAGAGCAAGTATTCGGAGCGCAAGTGGTCAGTCACTATATTGTTCCCAACCCTCCCGATAATGTGGAACAAGTACTCCCCATCCATTACACCGAGCAAGATGAGCCGTTCCGCATGTTTTAATCAAGGCAGGAATGAAGCCCTCTCTTTCCATAGCAGTTTTTAGCTCTCTTACTTAACTTTTTAATTCAGGAGATTTGGCAATGCCTTCACAGGCGGGTAGTTCAGCACAAGCAGTTGGATCAATTGAGACGAAAGGTTTTCCAGCGGTATTGGCCGCAGCCGACGCAATGGTCAAAGCGGGTCGCGTCACTCTGGTGGGTTACATCCGGGCGGGTAGTGCTCGGTTTACTGTCAACGTGCGGGGTGATGTGTCCGAGGTCAAGACGGCTGTGGCGGCTGGGATTGAAGCGGTCGAAAACGTCTATGGTGGCGCTTTAGAGACTTGGGTGATTATTCCGCGTCCCCACGAGAACGTAGAAGCCGTACTACCTATTGGTTATACCAACGAAGTGCAGCAATACCGCGATGCCGTCGATCGCCCTGTCGTGCCACGGAGCTAAGCTGCTACCAGCTTTGCCAATTCGTTATTTCAGCTTTTTCAGCGGCTGTCATCTGAGGTATTGTGCTATCGGTTTCTCAAGTTTGAGCAACTTCCAGCGACCTCTAGGGCTTGCCGCTTTTTTCTTTACTGCGATCGCGACTCCCCATGCCTAAGCCCCCCCAATTCACTCGACCTCGGCACCCCTTGCAGCGCCTACTCCAGTACGGCCATCGCTACCACGGGCAGATCCGTTGGGCGATCGCCTGCTCCATTCTCAACAAGATCTTTGACTTAGCTCCCCCGGCTCTGATTGGGGCGGCGGTGGATGTAGTGGTACAAAAACAAAATTCTTGGCTGGCCCAGTTTGGTGTCCGAGATGTTTTTGGGCAGTTAGTGATTTTGTCGGTGCTTAGCGCCATTATTTGGGGCTTAGAGTCAGCTTTTGAGTATGCCTATGCTCGGCTCTGGCGCAACTTGGCCCAAAACATTCAACATGACTTGCGCTTAGATGCCTACGGCCACCTGCAAGACTTGGAGTTGGCTTTTTTTGAAGAAGGTAGCACGGGCGGCTTAATGTCGATTCTCAGCGATGACATTAACCAACTAGAACGATTTTTAGATTTTGGAGCCAACGAAGTTCTTCAAGTCGCCACTACGGTTGTGATTATTGGCGGAGCCTTTTTCATTCTGGCTCCGAGTGTGGCTTGGTTGGCTATGCTACCCATGCCGTTTATTTTGTGGGGATCGATCGCGTTTCAGAAACGGTTGGCTCCCCGCTATGCTGAGGTGCGAGAAAAAGTTGGTTTGCTCAATGGTCAGCTCTCCAACAACCTCAGCGGCATCACCACCATCAAAAGCTTCACGACGGAGGACTATGAGCGATCGCGAATTGCGGCTGAAAGTGAAGCTTATCGCCGGAGCAACCACCGCGCGATTCGCCTCAGTGCCGCCTTTGTGCCTCTAATCCGGATCATCATTTTGTTTGGCTTCATTGCCATTCTTTTGCTAGGAGGGATGGAAGCGGTGGCTGGCAGACTCTCCGTGGGCAGTTATAGCGTCATGGTGTTTCTCACCCAGCGCTTGTTGTGGCCGCTGACGCGCCTCGGTGAAACCTTG
>DATNPE010000540.1:0-4952 GCA_036703355.1 Allocoleopsis sp.
GCTCAGGGAGGTGAGCCGACGCTACAGGTAGAAAATTGTGTGGTGACTCAGGCGATCGCGGCTGACTCCAACCCACCGCTCAACATTCGTTCTGGCCCAGAAGTACAACCCGATAATGTTGTAGGTACGGTGAACAACGGCACTTGGCTTTCGGTCGTTGATGAGAGAGACGGCTGGCTCCAGATTAAGTCAATGGATGGCAAGGAAATGACCGGATGGGTGGCCAAAAACCGCACCGAGAGTAACTGCAACCAAAAAACTGCCCGCATTGCCTTTCCTAATACCGGGGGTACCATCACAGTCAGCGATCGCTTCGTGGGTACTGGCAGCCACAAGTACATCTTTAGAGCCAATCAAGGCCAAACCTTAACGGTCACAAATCAAAAAGATGTCTTCCCAATGATCTCAACGCCAGCAGGCCAGCCCTTGATTCCTGGAAATTATGATGAGAACCGCCAAGACTGGACTGGTGAACTGCCTGCCAGCGGCGAGTACACGCTAGAACTAGACTCCAACTTTAAAGGCTATGATTATGCCTTTTCCGCTCAAGTGAAATAGGGCAGCTATGCGTCCAGTGATGGCAGTGCTTTTAGTGGTGGGGGTGACGGCGGCAGGGTATTGGGTTGGAGATCGAGTCAGGCAAACGCCATTGGGTAGCGGCTCAGATACGGCTCCAGCGATCGCAGCAGCAGGAGATATTGCCTGCGATCCCAACAGCCCCAACTTTAAGGGTGGACGAGGCACGGCTACAGCTTGCCACATGCAGACTACCGCTCAACTGATGTTGAATGAGCAGTTAGCCGCTGTTTTGCCCTTGGGTGATTTGCAGTATGAAGTAGGCAGCGCTGACGCTTTCCAAAAATCCTACGATCGCTCTTGGGGCCAGCTCAAAGCCATCACTCGTCCAGTCGTGGGCAACCATGAATACGAGACACCTGGAGCGACTGCCTATTTCCGCTACTTTGGCGCAGCCGCAGGTGATCCACAGCGAGGTTACTACAGCTACGATTTGGGTCAGTGGCACATCATTGCGCTCAATTCTAACTGTGCGGAAATAGGCGGCTGCGATCGCGATTCACCCCAAGGAAAATGGCTGCAAGCAGATTTAGCAGCGCATCCCCGGAAATGCACCTTAGCTTATTGGCATCACCCCCGCTTCTCATCTGGGCATCATGGCAACAACTCCAGCACCCAGGATTTTTGGCAGATGCTCTATACTGCTGGAGCAGAAGTCATTCTCACTGGGCACGACCACCACTATGAGCGCTTTGCGCCGCAAACTTCCCAAGGTCAGCGAGATGAGCAGCGAGGAATTCAGCAGTTTGTAGTGGGAACAGGCGGCAAAAACCACTATGAATTGCAGGACATTCAACCCAACAGCCAGGTACAAAATGCCGATACCTATGGCGTGTTAAAGCTAACCCTACATCCGACGAGTTATGCTTGGCGCTTCATTGCTGAGCCAGGAAAAAGCTTTACTGATGCTGGCAGTCGTTCCTGTCACTCAACCAAAAGTGGCTTAGGTACGTCATCGTACTGAATTTTCTTCGCTATCGAATTATCTTGAGAGAGTCATTGGACTGTCTCAATTGAGCCTGCTGAATGGTCTACTTACTGGCACTTACCCAAGCCTGTGGACATTGATTGCTTAATTGCGATCGCAACTCACTTCATCTGCCCCCTGCAACTCCTGCCTGTATGAATGCAACTGCTTTTACTCAGCAAGTCAAAGCGATGGCCATTCGCTTAGGCAACTTATTTGGAGCCATTAGCAACGATTCTGTCCCATCCTCTACCTTATTGCCAGCGGCTCTCAAAGAACTAGGGGTCGCTTCTGAGCAATTGCAAATTGCCGCCACTCTGATAGTTGAGCAAAGTCAGCAGCTTTTGCTCGCTGAGCAACTGGCAAGTGCCGAACGCCAACACTACCAGAACTTGTTAGAGTTCATTCCGGATGCCTGTTTAGTTACCAATACCGCAGGCGTAATTCAGCAAGCAAATTCAGCCGCCGCTAAACTTCTAGATCTGCCCTTTGCTTTACTCACAGATCGCTGCCTGATAAACTTCATCGCTTCAGAGAGTCGGTCCCAGTTTCAAGCTGAATTGCAGCGACTTCAGCAAAGACCGTGGCGACGGGAATGGCAGGTAAAGCTACAGTCGTATCGAGGGGTCAACCTCAACGCCAGCGTGCTCGTTGATGTCTACCAAAACCATAACCAACCTGCTAAGCTTCGCTGGCTCTTCCGCTACATCAGCCAACAGCAGCCCGCTAGTTCTACCACCGAACTCAACTATCCTTTACGGGTTTACCAGAAGGGAGAAACGATTCCTCTAAGCCTCGAAGGAATCTGGCAAGTTCACTCTGGGCTAGTAAAGCTCACCACTTTTTCTCAAGTCGGCCAAGAAATTTTAATTGGCTTAGCAGGGGCCTCAGCACCCTTTGGCCCTGGCTTCACAGCCTTGCCACTTTATGAAGCCACTGCCATAGCTGACACCCAGCTATGGTGCATTCCCCTTAGCGATTACACTACTTCACCTGAGCTACAGCAACGACTTTTGCCCCACATTAGCCAACGGCTGAAGCAGTCTGAACTGTTACTCACGGTTTACGGCCAACTCCGAGTTTGCGATCGCCTATACAACTTGTTGCAGTTGTTAAAGCAGGAAGTCGGCCAGCCTGTCGCAGATGGAACTCGCTTAGGTGTGCGCCTCACCCACGAAGATTTAGCCACAGCCTGTTGCACAACTAGAGTGACTATCACCCGTTTACTACGGCAATTGCAGCAGCAGCAGAAACTGAGAGTAGACTCTCAGCATCACTTGGTTTTACTAGAGAACAGCAGCTTCGAGACCACTGCTTTTGTCCTTGACCAAGCCGAGGCAATCCATGAAGGCAGCCTGCCCGTCAAGGTGTAGCGATGGGGCGAACCTAAATCTTTTGCCTCAAGTGAAAACGATTCACCTAAAAAAATGCAGGGCTACCTTAGCAACCCTGCACTTCTCGGTTAGCTTGGCAAATTAAATGCCCAACCGCTGGTAGATATGGTCTAGGTGACGGAGATGGTGTTGAGGATTGAAGCATTCCGCAATTTCTGCTGGCGAGAGTCGCTCGGTCACTCTTGGATCATGAGCGATTAAGTCGTGGAAATTACCATCTGCTTTGTTCCAAGCCGTGTGAGCACAGGACTGCACCGTGGCATAAGCTTCTTCGCGGCTCATGCCTTTTTCCACCAATGTCAGCAGTACCCGTTGGCTGAACACAACGCCACCGTAGAGGTTCATGTTGCGTTTCATGTTTTCGGGGTAGACCTGCAAGTTCTTCACTAGCTCGGTGATTTCCACCAGCATGAAGTGAGTTAGGGTGCAGCCATCTGGGAAGACCACCCGCTCCACCGAACTGTGGGAAATATCACGTTCGTGCCACAAAGCGACGTTTTCGATCGCAGCGACGGCATAACCCCGAATGATCCGAGCAATCCCCGTCAGGCGCTCTGAGCGGATCGGATTACGCTTGTGAGGCATGGCCGAAGACCCTTTCTGACCTTTGGCAAAGAATTCTTCCACTTCCAGGACATCCGTGCGCTGTAAGTTGCGAATCTCTACCGCAAAGCGCTCAATTGAAGCTGTTAGCAGTGCCAAAGTCTGCATGAAATCGGCATGGATGTCGCGCGAAACTACTTGAGTCGAAGCCGTGTCTGGCTTCAGCCCTAACTTCTGGCAAGCCAATGCTTCTACTTGCGGGTCAATGTTGGCGTAAGTTCCTACCGCACCAGAAATTTTGCCTACTGCGACATCATCGCGCAGACGCACCAAGCGATCGCGATTCCGCAGCACTTCCGCCAACCAACCTGCCAGCTTAAAGCCAAAGGTGATCGGTTCCGCATGAATGCCGTGCGATCGCCCGATCATCACAGTATCGCGGTGCTGCTGAGCCTGGTAACGAATCGCTTGAATCAACGCTTCGAGCTGACCCAAAAGCACATCAATACTAGCCACGAGTTGCAGTGCCAACGCGGTATCGAGCACATCGGAGCTAGTCAAACCCAAGTGAATGTAACGTCCTGCATCCCCCACGTATTCATTCACGTTAGTGAGGAAGGCAATCACATCGTGACGAACTTCCGCTTCAATTTCTAGTACCCGCTTGGGGTCAAAGTTCGCCTTTGCTTTAATTTCTTCAACCGCTTCAGCCGGAATATATCCAAGTTCGGCCTGCGCTTCACAAACTGCTATCTCTACCTGTAACCAAGTTTTGAGTTTGTAAGCCTCCGTCCAGAGTTCGCCCATCTCAGGCAGGGTATAACGCTCAATCAAAGCCCGTGTCGCAGAATACAACCGTCATATTTTAGCGCTATCTCAACCCGCAACTTGAAATAAATAAAAAGGGAGCCACATTGCTGCAACTCCCTTTTTATTGATGTATACCCCCAGGGGAATTCGAATCCCCGTCGCCTCCGTGAAAGGGAGGTGTCCTAGGCCTCTAGACGATGGGGGCTAGGTGACTTGAAGGCGTTGCCCTCAACCGCTCGCGTATCTCGGCGGAATATTAGTCTAGTACGAACGATTTGAGTTTTGCAAGTCCCTAGATTGAAATTTTTTCGGGTAGTCGCGATCACCCTTATTCGTCTTCTTCGTCCTCATACTCTTCCTCGTCTTCTTCAGATTCCTCTTCTTCGTACTCTTCGTCTTCGTCGTATTCTTCCTCGTCCTCCTCTAGTTCCTCTTCCTCAGATTCTTCATCCTCGTACTCTTCCTCCTCTAACTCTTCATCTTCGTACTCTTCCTCATCCTCTTCAGATTCTTCGTCTTCTGACTCGTCCTCTTCTAGTTCCTCTTCTTCATCCTCGTACTCTTCGTCCTCTAACTCTTCGTCCTCGTACTCTTCCTCATCCTCTTCAGATTCCTCTTCCTCAGATTCTTCGTCCTCGTACTCTTCTTCACCTTCGTCCTCG
>DATNPE010000541.1:0-2501 GCA_036703355.1 Allocoleopsis sp.
AGGCTTGTTTGAGCTGAGGCAAATCAGATGCTTCCAAACGTGCGATCGCATTTTCACTCGCAGATGGAGCATATCCACTCGCCACCTTTTGCAGAAATTGGTTGGTATAGCGTCCCTGTTCTGCATCCCACAACTCCTCGCCTTTCCACCCCTGAGCTACTAAACTATCGGTGAGAGCGCGGACAGTATTTGCCGCATACTGAACTTGTGCGGGAAAGGTATTGACCTGCGCTAGTGATACCCGATTGGCAGGAGAAATGCCTAAACCTGTTTCTTCATCCGATAGGGACACTGAAGAATGGGCAGCATAAAGCGCCGCCAAAATCGGCTTATGAATGCCTGCTCGTTCAGATTCTAATAAGTAGTAATAATTACGCTGGTCGGGTGAGAGTCTTGCCATGAGAAATTATAAAAGTCAACGTAAGGCACTCATTACACAATCATCTTATGGCTTTGGTACCTATTGAGCAGGCAATAACAAGCGATCTGCGCTTTGCTGCTTACGCACCATGCTCCGCAAACGCAGCAGCGCTTCGCTATCGCTGGAAGTCGCCTCGCCTGATTGCCACAGATATGGACGGTACACTGACGCAGCAGGGAAAGTTTACGGCAAGCTTGCTTCACGCCCTTGAGGATTTGAGCGCCGCAGATATTCCAGTACTTATTGTTACAGGTCGTTCTGCTGGATGGGTCAGTGGACTGGCGACTTACTTGCCTGTGGCTGGCGCGATAGCGCCAGCCACAGGCAAGCAGATCGCTGAAAATGGAGGTCTCTTTTATCCCGCCCAAAGTACAGAGGCACAGAGAACACAGAGGAAGGAGAAGAAGAGGGGAGCATCCCCATTTTGTCGCCCCAATCTTGTAGGGGCGTTTGCGTAGCAGACGCTACGCACAGTCGCTACCGCTACGCTAAGGTGCGCTCTTCAGCAAACGACCGTATAGCCTTCGGCATGGCAACGCTTTCGCCCCTACGGAAGTATATTTGCAAAAACGGGATGCTCCCAAGAAGAGGGAGAGGGAGATAGGGTTAGGTTGAGTTTTTCGTCTTGATAGAAGGAAAGCAGACAGGCTCTAATGTAGCAATTAAAGATGAACTGATAATGATACCTAGTCCCTTCGTTTTCCTGAATTACATCTGTTGAGTAGTTTTATGTTTTCCGATATTCAAACTCATTGGGCAGCAGAATGCATCCGCCAGTTGCGATCGCGAAATGTCATCAGTGGCTATCCGGACGGTACTTTTCGACCCAACAACCCTTTAAGTCGTGCTGAATTTGCTGCGCTTTTGGGCAATGCCTTTGCTAACGCGCCACTGATTCGGACGGGTATTACCTTTCAGGACGTGCCCACAAATCACTGGGCACATGCGGCAATTCAAAAGGCGTATCGCACCGGTTTTATCTCGGGTTACCCCGATCGCACGTTCAAGCCTACCCAGTTCATTACACGCGTGCAAGTCTTGCTGGCGTTAGTCAGTGGGTTGAAGTACAGTACGGCAGGAACGCAAGCCTCGACACCCCTAAAAGATTATTATGATGATGCCGGAAGCATTCCGATTTATGCGCTAGGTGCGATCGCAGCCGCTACCCTCAAGCGCCTCGTTGTCAACTATCCCGATGTCAAACGCCTCAACCCTAATCAAAACGCGACAAGAGCAGATGTTGCTGCATTTATCTGTCAAGCGTTAAACATTCCTGGTGTCCCGTCCAAGTACATTGCTGGGGGCAATCTCTTCACCATTGCACCCCAGTTTGACGACGCTGATTCGTTTAGTGAGGGACTGGCACGGGTAAAAACTGGGCAGAAGTGGGGCTATATCGATAAACAAGGCAAACTCGTGATTCAGTCACAACTCGATGAAGCCCAAACCTTTTCCGACGGACTGGCTTTAGTCAGAACCTACTCTACTATTGGAGGACAATCTCCGACGGTTCGGGACGAGCAAGTGATGGAGATGCGAGGAGTTTGGCTAACGACGACCGATAGCCGTGTGTTCAATTCCAGGCAAAATATTGCTGAGGCAATGACCTTCCTTGCCGAGACGGGATTTAATGTTGTCTTTCCCGTTGTGTGGAATAATGCCGCCACCCTTTATCCCAGTAAAGTCATGCGGGACACCTTCGGGTTCGAGATTGACTCGCGATTTGCAGGTCGAGACCCTTTAGGGGAACTCGTGGCTGAAGCGAAGCGGGTGGGATTGGCAGTTATTCCCTGGTTCGAGTATGGCTTTGCCAGTTCGTTTAATCAGAATGGCGGTAAGTTACTCGCTCAAAAACCCAATTGGGCTGCACGGGATGCCAGTGGTAACTTGCTAAAAAAGAATGACTTCGAGTGGATGAATGCCCTTGATTCTGAGGTGCAGGATTTCTTGCGGAATTTAGTGCTGGAAGTGGCGAAAAACTATGATATTGCGGGGATTCAGGGCGATGACCGCCTGCCTGCCCTACCCTCGGAAGGAAGTTACGACTCAAAAACCAGCGATCGCTACTTTCGTCAATTTA
>DATNPE010000542.1:0-5087 GCA_036703355.1 Allocoleopsis sp.
AACGCGGTAGGGAATGGCGCTGAGAATGACTGAGTCAACGGCAATGGGCAACAACCAGGAGCCTAACCGTTGACCTCTGCGAGTAAAACCAGCAATTAAAGTACCCGTACTCACCCCTGCTTGCAGACTATCATCCAGAGATTTAGTACTACTAGAAAGGACTCCAGCCGTAAGGTTATCAACAGAGTTGTTCCCCAAGGTGGAAATAACAGCGATATGCTTGGAATCCAAAGCCAGGATTTGGCTGAGACGGTTGGCTGGATACGCGATCGCCGCCTGTGGAGCAAACATCGGCTTTGGTTGGCCCCAGCGCTGCTGCCAGACCGTAATGGCTGGGGTTGCGGCTTTAGATTGAGTCGCCAGGGTGGCAAACCAGCGCCCTTGGGGTTCTATCGCTCCAATAAAATCAGCATTAAGCGCCATCAACTGATGCATCAGGAGCCGTCCATCACTACTAGCCGCCGGAATGGACTGCTCTAGAGGCAGCAGATACATCGAACGAGAGGCGATCGCAAAACAACCCTGAGACCGCACGACCAAAGCTTGAATGGCTTCTGTGACTGCCACTGCACCGACTAGCTGCTTCTGCATCGCTAGAGGCGTCGAAGTCGAGATCAGTTTGTCGGCAATAATCTCTCCATTACGGGCGCTTTCAGTGCTGCGGTAAAGCCACTGACCTGCCGATGAAGCGAGTACCGATAGGCCAGCCATAGGGGCAATTAAAGGCTCTTGCTCTAGGCTCTGAAAAGCACATTGCGGCAGAGAGAATCCCGTAGATGGCAAAAGCGGTAACGAGATTGATGCTAATTGCATCTGGGAGCTGAGAGAGGCCACGGCAGATTGAGTAGCCTGTAGCATTTCTTGCGCCGACTGAAAGCGACGACCGGGTAATTTTTGCAGGGCACTCAACAAAATTTGCCTAATTTCGCTGGGCACCACCTCTGGAATTTTGACAGGCGAATTCAAGTGAGCTGCCATCAGTTCTCCAGGAGAGCCAGAAAAGGGGCGATAACCTAGAAGCAGCTCAAAGAACAAAATGCCAACAGCATAGAGGTCGGAGGAGGGAGAATACTGTCCATAAAAGCGCTCTGGAGCCATATAGGCAGGGGAGCCTGTATTGCCCAACGCTGGCCCTAGTTCCTGGCTTAAGCGAGCAATGCCAAAGTCTGAGATTCGCGCCGTCCAGCCCTGAGCTTGAATATTGAGCAAGATATTCTCTGGCTTGATGTCACAATGAACGATCCGACGCTCATGGGCATGGACCAACCCAGCCAAAATATCGAGCACTAACTTGCAACCTTGAGCCAGCGTCAGACGGGCTGCCCCTTCCATTAAGCTGCGTAGCGTTCCCCCCTCGCAATAATCCATCACTAAGTAGCGACCTTTGCGAGTGTGCTCTAGAGCATGGCAAGTAACGATATTGTCATGCTGCAAGCTCAGCAAAAAGCGCAGCTCGCGCAGAAACTTATGGGTGGGGAAGCGCTGATGGTCTAACTCTTTGAGGGCGACTAAACGGCCCGTTTTACGGTGACTGGCACAAAACACACGGCCAAACTGCCCCTGACCTACAAGTCCGAGCAACCGATACTTGGAGCGTTTCAGTGGTTGAGAAGCGAGGGGGTCGGGACGAACTAACCGATGAGACACAAATTAAGCCAAAATTAGGCACAAAGTTTTTGCATGATGGTTTCGTGGTCCATCTGGTTCTCGACCATCACTTCTGCGGGTTCTAGTCGCTTGGCTAAGCCTAAAATGAAGCGGTTGCGATCGCTCCCCATTGACTCGCAGGTGGTTTGGACACAGTAAAGGTCTTTGTTCGTTAACTGGCTAAAGAACGAACTCAAGATCCCAGCTTCTAAAAAGCAGACGGGTCGGTTGAGTTTAGGAGCATGCTTGGCAAAGGGAGAATTGACAATATCTACAAGCAAAAATCCCCGATTTTGGTGGGTTTGGTCTAAGTCGATTTTGCCCCAACCATGAGTCACCCAGCACTGTTGCAAGCACTGCAAAAACTCGATCATGGACATATCGGCTAAGGCAACCTTGTAGTAGTCGTTTAGCTCTTCGCAAAAGCGGGCGTAAAAGTTTTTGCCCCACCAGCGACCACAGTTCATGAGCACGAGTCGAGTGGCTTGGCCTGTTTCCTTATCGAGGCCCGCATAAATTCCTTGAATGAGAGTTTCGGGTAGAGCTAGTAAGCGATCGCCACGACGGTTTTCCAGCAAGCCCAACTCTAGGTCGCCTTGGACATAGGCATCGGTGGCAAAGTAATTGCCAGGAATACGATTATCAATCAGGAGATCAGCAACAGAAATCATAAAAACTGCTCTAACGATAATTCAGGGACTAGTAGCTAGAAACTAATGGCGAGGAGGGCGATCGCGCTCAGCATTATCTGCATTCTGCCTCAAGCCTCAGCTTTAGCTGCATTCAGGAGTGTACTTTGAGCTAATGCTAAGGATGGTTTCAGCAAGCTCAATTGTGGTGGGCTAAAAGTTTGGCTCAACCGTTGATTGAGTAGACGATAGAGCGTCATATCAATTGCTTGAGTGTTATAGGTTTGAACAGTACGGCTCAACCAACTGAGTAAGCGGTTTTGAACGAAGGAAGTATCATTAAGCAACATCGCCATTGCACAATAGCGCAGCACGAGTAGCGCGTGCTTGATACTCCGCTCCAGGTTTTCTGTTTTTTCCTGAGGTAGTGCTCCCTGCAACTGATCAGCTACATGCTGCATTAAAGTTAACTCTTGATCGCGCAGTTGCCGATAGGTTTCCAATCGCTGTGGCAAGGAGTCTACATACTGGCTCAAGACTCCCAGTTCCTCAGGTTTTAAGTAACGATTCTCAGCCTCATCAAAGAGCGATTCAATTTGTTGGTGCATAGTTACCAGGCCAGATTTGGAGAAAAGTTACGAAAAGATGCTGTCAAGCTAGCTGAGAGGGGGGAGTTCACCAGCATCAGCTAGAAAAGACTGGAAAAGTCATCTAAGGTCAAATCATTAGCAATCGCAGTCGGCGGCGGTGAAGTTGTGACGGCTACAGGGGCTGCTGCTGCGGCTCCTTCCCAGTTAATCGCCCCAAAGAATTGATGTACGCTCAAGGTCAAGCTTAAAGGTGCGTTGCTACCTTGTAATGCCTGGAGTTTGAGTTCCTGGACTTCGGGTGACTGATCTTCCCAGTTAAAGCTGGTAAAAAATGCTTGAACAGAAGACTGCAACCAAGCTTGAGGCTGCGCTTTAGGTTTAGTGCCATTCGGTGAAACAGCCATCACTGAAGTCATCCCAATCTGTCTCCTGAACGCAGACGCTTCTCAATATCTCGTGCTGTGGCTCCTTCGTTGAGCCAGAATTCAGCTGCATCAATGCGGTCTTGGCCGCCTAACAAGAACTTGCAGTAGGTTTCGCCCATGGAGTAGCACTGGATCTCAATGCAGCTGAGCTGCTTTTTCACCATTTCCGTAAAGAAGCCTGCAAACAAGCCTGCGTAAAGGTAGCAGACTGGCTTGCCCACATCTCCTAAAGAACGAGCCACGGCGGAGTCAAACAGGTTGATGAACATAAATCCCTGTTTGCGATCGCCCAAGTCTACTTCCCAACGGCCCCACCCTTGCGAGGTGAACGGCCACCACCAGGTTTCTAAAAGAAACAGTAGATTGGTTTGGCGCATGTTGCGTTCAAACTCTTTCTCAAACCACTGCTCAAAGAAGAAAGAGTCTTTCTGGCCCCATTCACAGCCAATGGTATACATGATGGCGGCAGAAGCATCCCCGACTTCTTCTTCCAATCCTTCTACGAGACCAATAATAAAGTCTTCGCTCGTCAAGACATTTTGGCTGCCGTTCCAATCTACGATCGTGCCCCGATCTGGATCGAACTGAAAGAAATCCTTGAAACCATAATGGTTATGCTTTTTCGCATATTTACTTTTCAAGGTTTGGGAGCTGTTTGCGGTCACCATAAGATGCTCTTAACGAACTACAAATAGATTGAAGTCGGAAAAAACGTAAAAGTTTTTTCAATGAGTAATTTGAAATCAGCAACCTAGCACGCAAAGATAGCTAGAGCAATGGGGGTAAGCGGATATGCACGAAAATGGCGTTCCTATTTTAAGGGGTAGGAAAACCAGAGGTTGTCGAGTCTTTACAATGCTTAGTCTGCTGATGCTGTAGGCTTGTAATTCATCTAGAACCAAAAGGGTCTGAGATGACAGTGTTACCTTACTGATTCAATATTCCCTTAATGGGATGGATCTAACAGATGCCATCAAACTATTACAAAGTACAAACTTAGTTTATAAAGCTTAAAAATCACAGTATTCGTATTACGAATTCTTGAGTGGATACTATAGTCATTACAATGACTGGAACCGTCTAGCAGCAGAGTCTACGGTTCGCTAGTTCCTCCCAACAAAGCTCGATTTAACTCTAGAATTGGACAAAACAACTGGGCTTCTGGAGGAGTTAAGTGCTGGCGCACGACCTCTTGCATCAGTTGATAGGTAGCGTCACAGCTGCGTTGTGCTCCAAAGGCCTTCATCACGGTTTGCATCCAGTACAGTAGGCGATCGCGCAACCAATCGGCGTCATTGAGCAGCATAGCCACAGCAGAGTAGCGCAAGACTCGGATGGTATCTCGCCGCCACTTTGCGGTTAAATCTTCTGAGCCATTTTGCAGCAATGTTGGATCGAGCGATCGCAACTTGGTTTGGACTTGTTGGATGATGGTTGCCTCAGCTCCTTGCAATCTCGTGTAAGCGCTCAAGCGCAAATCGAAAGACTGGAGGTAGTCGCTGAGGAACTGTAGCTCTTCATCAGTCGCATAACGACCATCTACAGCTTGGCTGAAATACTGAATTTGGCTCAGCATGTATGGAGAAAATTTGCGTGAAAATTACTTTTCTTCATAATGCCTCAATTTTCTTTAAACATCCGTTGTGTGGGAAAAGTATTCTCCTACTTTGAAACTGGTGTCTTCGAGTTGTTTCAGCATCGAACGGGTAATTAATTTCCCGGCTTCAACTAGGACTTGTCCTGTAATAGGGTGGAGCAGATCTTGCTCAGCTCGTCGCCCAATTAATGCCTCAATA
>DATNPE010000543.1:0-4198 GCA_036703355.1 Allocoleopsis sp.
GACTAGTCCCAAGATAAAGCTAAAGCAACTCAAAAAACTAGCAGAAGAATACGGCATGTATGTTTACAAGAAACGTGACGGGCGAATTGTGGTCAATTTACCCCTAGGTAGTGGAGAAGATCGCGTTTTTGCTTCTGGCGCAGAACTAGAGGATGTGCTGGATTTTATCAATGCAAGAATATTGCGATAGGAGCTACCTGACCTGAGGCGGAAGTCACAAAAAGCCGCCCCGGTCGCCGTGCTACGAACACGCACCGGGAGTACACACCTAAGCAACCTAGGAATGCACGATGTCTAATCTATCAGAAAGATTGCCCGAATCTAAAATTGTTGAGTTTTTGGAAACCGACGACGAATGCACCGTTGACCTCGACCTGTTAGTCGAATTAGGGGTTTACAGTCGCAAGCATGGAGCCGTTCAATCACTAAAGAAAAGCTTCATTGAAGGTGTAGACTTTTCACAAGAGTCTGTGAAAAGGCCTAGTGGCGGTCGTCCTAGCGATTCTTACCTTTTAACTTCTGACTGTTTTAAAGAAATGTGCTTGATGGCTGACTCCGAAATGGGGCGCATGGTTCGTCGTTACTACATCACTGTAGAAAAACGCTGGAAGAAACAGCGCAAGGCGTCGATAGTCATGGTGCAATCAGATCCAGCGATCGCCCAACTTCTTGCCCAGTCTCAGCAGATAATGCTGCAAACTCAGCAAATGGCGATGCAGATTGCTGCCATATCTCAGCAGCAAGGCATTCAACTTGCTATGGTTAGCGACAAAGTTGCAGAAATTGAATCTGCACAACAGGAGGCGATCGCATCTCTCGATGAAATTCCTGAGCCAGCTATCGAAGCCGAAGAGTTAACCACTCGCGCAAAAGTCAGGCGGCTAGTCAATGATTATTGCGCCGCTAAGCTGGTTCATCAGCAAGAAGTCTGGCGTCGGGTGTATCGCGAGTTCAAGGACAGGTATCGCATTGATTTAAAACAACGGGCTAAAAATATCGAAGCAGCTACCGGGAAGAAAGTCGTAACGCTTGATATCTGCGAACAGCTCGGCAAGATTGAGGAACTGTACGCCGTTGCCTTTGACCTGCTGAAGGCTTAGCCAAGTCGGGTGCATCTACTTTTGTTCACACAATGCAACATGGAGAACAAATGACCGAACAAGAATTACACAGCTCAATCGATGGACTTTTCGCTTACGACACGGGTTCGCTGGATTCTGGCATCCATGACAAACAACTAAAGGCTGAAGTCGTCAGGCGGTTGTCAGACATGAGCCAGGATGAACTCAGGCTATTTCTCGGCAGGCATGCAAGAGAGTATTACCTGACAGAAGAGAAGTTGGCGCAAGGCTACGGATTGGAAGATGCGCTTGAGTTCCACGACTGGGTAAAAGAGAATCTCCTCGACTGAAGGCTAGACTAAAGCAACTACCCTTACAAACTCTTTCCCGCTGCCACTCCCACAGGTAGCGGGTTTTGTTTTTGCTCATCTGCGCGAATCGCGCAGATGCTCAAATCGGATCGCCCACCGCACTCCTGCCTACCCGCCAACGATGGTAGTGGATAAAACTCGATCCCAAATGCGAGGGAGAACACCAGCAGGGCATGTACAGCCGATTGAGTCTATCGAGCAGCCGCCACTCGTCCGAACCTCTGATGTAGCCTGGATCGTCCTCACCTCCAACAACGATCGAGTATTTGAGCAACTGCCCCCCGATTGGAGAACCGATGGGCGTAACCCCAATTCTCCACGCCCCGGCAATCTTCACCCGTGCCTTGAGATTGAAGAGGGTCAGCAGATAATCCAGCAGATAGAACGTACCTTTGTGTGGGTGAATCTTCGTTGCAGAATCCGACAACAACTGCCGCTTGATATTTTCGGGCCACATGGCATCCCAGTACTCGTCCGTGAACCCGTGCAGTTGAGCCAGCCAGTCGAGGGCATCCACTCGGCATGTTTGCGGGTCAATAAAGTTCTCTGGGAAGTGGATGATATTCTGCTGAATCTCCACCAGCACGGCATCGTAAGCCGACACAATCCAGTCCACGACTTCATTCTCTTGATAGCCGTAAATTGGCAAGCTGCGAAAAATTGGGCGGCCTTCTTCCCACGGGCTAGTCAACGTCACCTCCACCGCCAAACGTCCATTCGGTGTAGCCCCCAGTTACGGGGTCAAATAAAATCATGGTGGTTCCCAGGCAAAAAGCCGCGCTCCAATCGTAGGGCAAGGGAATATTGCCAAAGAAGCTCTCCACAGACGCCTCCTGGGTGTCCTCGTTATAGCTCGTGACGTTGACATTGATTGATTGCACGTCACGCACCTCTGGCGCGACTACCGCAATTAGCGAGTAGAGAACAACCGTTTCACCTAAGGGTAATTTTCCGGGCTTCAGAAATTCAACGAGGGCATTGTGAATGGCATTTGCTCTTACCTCTGGATTCTTGCCAGATTCCAGGGTGGCAATAACGTTAATTTCCAAGGGATACAGCTCGATGCTGGAAACTGCCACGCCAGAGGCAATCGTGGGCGACTTCTTGTCCTCCCCCTCTTCCCCATCGGCAATAAATACGGGAATTTGGTTGTTCATATCTGCCGCCAGCTGCTGCTGTTGGGCAAGAGTGAGCTGGGTTCCGTCTGGATTGAGGGCGAAGATATGCACCCACCCCGGTGCTTTGGATTGCCTGTCGGGCTTGAGCAGTCCGATCGCCTTGGCCGTACTTCCCAGTCCCAAGATTTCTTTGGCATACTGCTCGAAGTCATCGGCACTGATCAGGGTGCCTCGCTTTCGCCTGATCGTGCGGAATCCGCGCAGTAACGTTTCTTCGATTGTCTCCGCATCCAGCCCTCCCGCTGCCGCCTCGGTATTCGTTACTCCTGATAGATAGGCTCGCGTTTGGCTGAGATTGGTAAGGGTGAACGCCGGCACGTTATATTTTGTCCCAACATCTTTAGCTGAAGCGGTAACGGTGAACTGATTGGTGTTAAACGCCACCACGTCATCATCTGTGAAGAATTCCACTCCGCTTTGCCCTGACACCATATAGCCCTTGCTCAGCACGAATTGAGCCAAAGTAGCAGACAGGGTAAACGTCAGCGTAACGGTCGCTCTTCGTCCCAATCTGCGCTGAATTCCGCACACTTGCAAGTGCTTGATTTCTGCTACTTCAATCATGCGATCGCAGACATACTCCAATTCCTTGCAGCGGAACTCAAAGGCATCCGTCAGTACGACCGTTGGGGCGTGTGGCGCTCGGTCGTTGATCGAGCCGCCGCTATTGCTTTCAATGACATTCAGCATGTAAGGGCGAAGGTCGCGATCGCCAAAAAGTCGAGGGCGGATTAGGGGAGTAAACTGTACGGGGTTCATAGTTTAAGCTCCGACGCAAACTAGATCGAATACAAACTGACCAGAACGCCCATAAGTCACCGTTTGTTTAGCGGTAATCCTGATCCTCAACAAGACGTAGGTGCCATCATCGAAAGCCTCTAACCGCAATGTCACCTCGCGAGTTTGCAATATCGGTTGAGCCGCCGCGCTGTTGAAGTTGGTAATTAGAGTGGCGGTATTGTTAGAGGCAGTTGCTTCTACATTGAAATAGGAATTAGAGCCATTTGCTACAGAATTAACGTCATTAGTATAGGCAAACAACGCAATTTTTCCACTTAAGACTAAACTTGAAGAAATTTTTGTATAAACGTTGGCTGTGCGATTTAGCCGAGCAATGTTCACGAATTGATGTTCTGTATTTGCAGTCGTTGAACCGCTAAAGCTATAAAAAATAGCACCACTTAAACTAAACCCAATTCCTGCCGGAAGTTCTCTATAGTCGTAGTTGCGCGATCTTGATGTAAACGTTGGCAATGCTGGTGAGCCATCTGTTGCCGTGCCAAATGGCGTTAATTCATCAAAGCTCGTGAACGTGTGCGCGGTATCCCTGCGCCGTATGTTACCCGCATCTACAAACTCAATGCGAGCCGTCGTCGAGACGTTATAGACCAGAGAAGCAATGCTGTCAAAGTCGGGGTATCTGTCAAGCTGCCTTTCCCTTGTGGGGAAAGAGTTCATATTGTTGTAAGCGACAACTCTCCAGCCATTGCCAGAAATTGTAAAGCGATCCGTAGTTCCAGCCGTACCAGGCGGAGACTTCCAGTCACAGTTAATCATCTGGCAAGTGGCTGGAATATTATTAGGAAGA
>DATNPE010000544.1:0-10373 GCA_036703355.1 Allocoleopsis sp.
CGCTTCAGAAGATCCAGTTGACACCGTAACTTTTACCGCAGATTTAAGATCTCCAGGTTAGTTAACGTCACGCGATCGCGTTTTGGGCATTATTGCATCGCAATCATAAACAGTCGCCGTAGACCTAGTTTGTGGGTTCTACGGCGATCGCTTTGTCTATCAGTCCTCTCAAGTAGCGACGCTGCGGACTAATTCTGACGCTTTTTCGTCTTCCCGCAACACTTCCGTCAGGATCGAAGCAGGACGCTGCTTATGGGGCCAAGCAAAGGCGTGCTTAAAGGCAGCATCCTGGCAGGCTTGTAGCTCCTTGAAACCAATCACGTCATAGGTGAGCAGGTTTTCATATTCAAACGGTAAACGGACATTGTGTAAGCCAGCGTTATCAGTACAAATGGCAATGTCCACGCCTGCTTCAAAGCAGCGATCGAACACCACTTTAAGTTGGCGAATATCCTCTAAAGTGCCTGTCTTCAGGTATGTGGTGGGGCAAACTTCTAAACACTGATTTTGCTGCGCCAACTCTGGCAGCAGTTCCGGGTAGCGCAGTGGAATCTGAATGCCATGACCGATCCGCATGAGATAGGGCAGCAGTTCTGGATAACTGCCATCGGTGGTTTCGTACACATGCCCGGTGGTATTGAGGCCGAGCGATCGCGCATAGGCGTACAGTTCGGTAAACTCATCCAAGTGATCGGCGCAGTAAGCATCTCCCCCAGCCAAATCAATGCCACAAATATAATTGGGCATCTGAGCTGCTAAATCCACAATGGCTCGATTCACCGCATAGGGTAACCGAGAGTGCATACACAAAATTTGGCTGGTAATGATGGGGTATTCGCTGAGTTGGCTCGCCTGACCCACAATCTCCACAATTTGCGCCATCTGATCAATCCGCTCCGTTTGAGAGAGGTGATCCGGTGTTCGCAGATAAGGGGTATAGCGCAACTCCAAATACGCCAAATTCTCGAAGATGTAAGCCCCGCGAATCAGGCGATAGATAAAGTAGGGTAATGTCTTGGCTGTCTGGACATTTTCTACCAGCGTATGTAATTCTAGATACTCATCTAGGGTTTTGCGTGGCCGAGTGTAGAATTCCTCAAATTCTGGGTAGTCTGGAAAACGTTGGGCTAAATCCGACTGACTGCGGTGAAAGTAGCGCCAGAGAATCCGGGGGACTACTGAACCGCCTAGATGACGGTGTAGCTCAGCATATAAAGCCACGGCAACCTCTTGTTCAATGATTCAAAGTTGACAATCGCCTGCCTGCCTAGGGGAAAAAGTTGCAGATCGACCTAGCAAACTGTCTGCCACCTTTACCCCAGTCAGTGGCTTCCGTTAAATTGTGTGAATCCTTCTTCAAATATAGACAAATCTCTTAAAGGCGGGAGGGGTTCCCCCACAGGTGATCAACCTAATTTTCAACTTCAATCTTGAAGTTGACACTTGTCACGTTGATTACCGATAATCGTAATTTGTGTGAAGTCTAGCACTAGAAAAACCCTTGGCTAACGTAGTTGTAATTGGGGCCCAGTGGGGCGACGAAGGAAAAGGTAAGATTACCGACCTGCTCAGCAAATCAGCAGATGTTGTTGTACGTTACCAAGGGGGTGTCAATGCTGGGCACACCGTGGTGGTCAAAGACAAAACTTTTAAGCTGCACCTGATTCCATCCGGTATTCTTTACCCTGACACCGAGTGCATTATTGGGTCTGGTACGGTCATTGACCCGAAGATTTTGATTCAAGAGTTAGATCAGCTCGAAAAACTCAATGTTTCGACCAACAACCTGCTGATCTCGGAAACCGCTCATGTCACGATGCCCTACCATCGCTTGATCGATCAAGCCTCAGAAGAGCGGCGGGGCAACCACAAGATCGGTACCACTGGACGCGGCATTGGTCCGACCTATGCAGATAAGTCCGAGCGGACTGGCATTCGGGTGTTGGATTTGATGAACCCAGAGTCTCTGCGCAAACAGCTCAATTGGGCGATCAACTACAAGAACGTCATCCTAGAAAAGCTGTACAACTTGCCACCGCTCGATCCAGAAGCAGTAATTGCAGAGTATCTGGAATATGCGGAACGCTTGCGGCCTCATGTAGTAGATTGCTCACTCAAAATCTACGATGCAATTCAGCGTCGTCGCAATATTTTGTTTGAAGGTGCTCAGGGCACCCTTCTCGATCTAGACCACGGTACCTATCCTTACGTCACCTCATCCAACCCTGTAGCGGGTGGTGCTTGTGTGGGCGCTGGTGTGGGTCCCACGATGATCGATCGCGTGATTGGGGTGGCCAAAGCTTACACAACCCGCGTGGG
This sequence comes from Allocoleopsis sp., assembly GCA_036703355.1. Classification (GTDB taxonomy): domain Bacteria; phylum Cyanobacteriota; class Cyanobacteriia; order FACHB-46; family FACHB-46; genus Trichocoleus. The sequence goes on from DATNPE010000544.1 coordinate 2,320, forward strand.
TGAAGGTCCCTTCCCGACTGAACTCGATGGCGATGTCGGTGAGTTGCTTTGCGATCGCGGGGCCGAGTTTGGCACCACCACCGGTCGGAAGCGGCGTTGCGGTTGGTTTGATGCCGTGATTGGTCGCTATGCGGTTCGGATCAACGGCTTGGATTGCTTAGCCATTACCAAGCTGGATGTCTTGGACGAACTAGACGAAATTAAAGTTTGCGTGGCTTACGAGATTGATGGGCAGCGCTGCGAAGACTTCCCCAGCAGTGCTCGCCGCTTTGCCAATTGCAAACCCATCTACAAAACCCTGCCCGGTTGGAAGCAATCGACCGCAGATTGCCGCTCCTTGGATGACCTACCCAAGCAAGCCCTAGACTACCTGAAGTTCTTGGCAGAGTTGATGGAAGTGCCGATCGCGATCGTGTCTTTGGGAGCGAGCCGCGACCAAACCATCATTGTGGAAGACCCGATTCACGGACCCAAGCGGGCTTTACTCTATGCCAACGGTTCGCCCGTTGCGGCTGAAGTTTAGAATGGCGTACCAATAGCAAGTAGTTAGAGCGATCGCTTCACTCTCAAGTAATACTTTTGCAAAGGAGCCTCCCTACACCTATGGGAGGCTTTTTATTAGGATGCCTGAGCTAGCCTGGAAGGCCATAGTAGAGTCAAAAATTTTTATGCTACTCAACCTAGAATGTCAAAAACGGGCACCTGGAAGTAAGGCAAGGTCTCTACGGCGAGCAGGCTCTATTCCTGCGGTTCTATATGGTCACCAGGGCGCAGAATCGGTGGCTTTGACGGTGGATGCCAAAACAGCCGAAATCTTGGTGCAGAAGGCAACCCCTAACAACACGGTGATTCAACTCAACATTTCTGGCTTGGGTTGGAATGGCAAGACTTTATTACGGGAAATCCAAACCCACCCTTGGAAGCCCTCGATCTACCACCTCAGTTTTTTCGCGATCGAGTCGCAGTCCAGCTTGCATGTGGGAGTACCGTTGCATGTCGTCGGTGAAGCACCCGGCGTCAAACAAGAACAGGGAGCACTGGATACAGTTTTGACGGAAGTGCAAGTGCAATGCGCTCCTGACCACATCCCTGATTTGATTGAAGTCGATGTCTCAGATTTGCATGTCGGCGATATTGTCCATATTAGTGACCTGAAGCTACCCACAGGCGTTGAAGCGCTAGCAGAGTCTAGTCAGGTTGTCTTAACGGTGGTAGGTCCAAAAGGCACGACAGCAGCGGCTGACAACTCCTCTGACCTAGAGGAAGGCACCAAACCAGCAGACACACCTAGAGTTGATTCTGCGGCTTAAAACGCCAATCACCTTAATTCTTGGGCCAGGGTAACCCCTGGCTTTTTTGTGGGACAGGTTGTTTTGGGCTGAATTTACTGGATATTAGAGAGTATGACAGACACTTCTCTTCCCCCCTTTATTCAACAGATGCTGGAGCCAGGATTTTATCCCCATCCTGTTGCTGAACCCATCCAGCTCATCCAGACTCACGTTTCCTATGTATTGCTGACGGGTGACTACGCCTACAAACTCAAGAAACCCGTTAACTTTGGCTTTTTGGACTTCGATACGCTCGAAAAACGCCACCACTTCTGCCAAGAAGAACTGCGGCTCAATCAACGAGGAGCGGCTGAGCTGTATTTAGAAATTTTGCCCCTGACCCAAGAGGGCGATCGCTATCAACTCGGAGATTCGGGCGATCCAGTTGAGTACGTGATTCAGATGCGGCAGTTTCCCCAAGAAACGCTGTTCACGAACTTGTTCGACCGAGGCGAATTAACGCCAGCGCGTTTAGTAGAACTAGCTCAGGAACTTGCGAAGTTTCATGCTCAGGCAACTAGCAACGACTACATTCGCAGCTTTGGTGAGGTAGAGCAGATTCGAGTCGCGATCGATGAAAACTATGAGCAAACGCTGAAATATGTCGGTGGGCCGCAAACTCAGCAGCAACTCGACGAAACCCGCGACTACACCGATCGCTTGTTTGCCGAGCACAAGGCTTTGTTCGATAGCCGCATTCGCAACGGTTGGATTCGTGAGTGCCACGGCGATGTGCATTTGCGCAACATTTGTCTGTGGCAAGACAAGATTTTGCTGTTCGACTGCATTGAGTTCAACGAGCCATTTCGCTTCGTTGATGTCATGTTCGATGTAGCTTACATCGTCATGGATCTTGATGCCCGCGATCGCCCGGACTTAAGCAACGTTTTCTTGAATGCCTACGTCGAGCAAACAGGCGACTGGGAAGGATTGCAAGTTCTCCCCTTCTACCTGAGTCGGCAATCTTATGTCCGGGCTAAAGTCACTTCTTTCTTACTGGATGACCCTGCGGTGCCTGAGGCTGAGAAGCAAGCTGCTGCTGCCACCGCCGCCCGTTACTACCGTTTGGCTTGGCAATATACCCAACCGCAACAGGGACGCTTGATTTTGATGGCTGGGTTGTCTGGTTCAGGCAAGAGCACGACGGCAAAGCAGGCAGCAGGTCAAATCGGTGGCATTCATATTCGTTCCGATGCGGTGCGAAAGCATTTAGGTGGAATTCCACTCCAACAGCGGGGCAGCGCCGATCTGTATACGCCGGAAATGACTCAGAAAACCTACGATCGCTTGCTTAAACTAGGCACCACTTTGGCCGCTCAAGGTTTCTCTGTGATTCTGGATGCCAAATACGATCGCCAAGCGTTACGGTCAGACGCGATCGCTCAGGCCCAAGCTCATCAACTGCCGCTGAAGATTCTCTATTGCACGGCTCCAGAAGCGGTGTTACGCGATCGCTTGCAGCAACGCACCAATGATATTGCCGATGCCACAACCGAGGTGCTGGCGCAACAGCAGATAGAACTCTTTACCCCTGAGGAGCAATCTTGCATCACGACTCTGGACACAACTCAAGATGTGACCTCTCAGCTGCAAAAGGTTCTGCAATAACTTCGCGGTAGGAGGCCAAGACGGTGGCTAAGTCTTCCAGATTCTCCGGTGGATTTGCGGTAGGGCTGAAGTGGTCTTTATTCTTCCTACTCTGCTTTTTCCTCCTAGGATACTCCGCCGTCTTTAGCATCCTCTTGGCCTCCTTGGGCGGGTTTGCCACGAGCTTAATTACCGACTGGTGGAATGCTAAAGGAGAGCCTGCCTCTCCTACCCTCTTAGATGCTGCCGGAAATCAAACCAACGAGCCTCAGGCAGAACGAGTTTTGACGCGCGCGGAAAAATGGCAACGAGTGACTGGCAATCGTCGCAGGCGGCTCCCCAGATTGAAGTGGCCGTTTGGCAAAAGGTAAAATCGAGCCTATGACCGACTCCCTCCATAAAGTGCAGCGATGGTTGGCCCTAGGCTTACCATTTCCTTTAATTGTGCTCAACGCCTGGGTTGCTCTCAAGGTGTTCGACTACTTTGAGCCTTTGGTTACAGTCTTCGGCTTGGCCATCTTATTGGCCTTTATTCTGAACTACCCGGTACGATTTCTGCACCAGCGGGGCATGGGGCGCAATCGAGCCGTTGTTTTGACCTTTTTGGTAGCGTTGATCGTCGTGGTTGGGATCGGGGTGACGCTCATTCCCATCCTGCTAGAGCAATTGAATGACGTGGTCAAGGTTTTACCCAGTTGGATTGATTCGGGTAGCACCAAGCTGGAACGACTCAACCAATGGCTAGCAACCCGCAATTTACCGTTAGACTTTAGCCATTTATCCACTCAACTCACCGATCGCCTGCCCGACGAAGTGCAAACTATCGGCGAAGAATTGTTGACTTTAGCCCTGGATACGGTCAACAGCGTTTCTGATGTGCTGCTGACAGGGGTATTGACGTTTTACTTGTTGCTAGATGGCGATCGCCTCTGGAACGGCTTATTTCGTCGTCTGCCCGCTCGGTTTGGGGTGCCGATTCAGCGATCGCTTCAGCAAAATTTTCAAAACTACTTTCTGGGTCAAGTTACTCTGGCGGCTTTAGTGGGCACTGCCATGACCTTAGCTTTTTCGGTCCTGAGGCTCAAATTTGGCTTGCTGTTTGGCCTAGGTATCGGGGTGATGACCTTAATTCCCTTTGGTGATGTCTTGAGCTTTACTCTGGTGAGCTTGGTGGTGGCAGCCCACGATTTCGGCTTAGGGGTGAGGACACTGGTCGTAGCTGTAGTGGTGGATCAAATCATTGACCAGGCGATCGCTCCCAGATTACTAGGCAGCTTTACAGGTCTCAGCCCGATTTGGGTCATTGCTGTTTTGGTGATTGGCACCAAAGTGGGTGGTCTGTTGGGGCTGCTGATTGCTGTCCCGATCGCCAGTTCTCTCAAAAGCCTTTTGGATACTGGTTTTCAGCCTGCTTCTGATGACAACGGTAGCGCCCTGCACTTGGCGGCTCAAGAGGCCGATGCTAAATCAAGCTAAGAAGCTTACAGCAAATAATCTCTCAGTAACAAAATTGCCCTCTCCCCCATCCCCTCTCCCGTGGGAGAGGGGTGCCGAAGGCGGGGTGAGGTTTGGTGTAGATTCGCGATAGTTAAGCTCAATTCAGCTCCTGTGATCTCTGAGAAGCCCCATGTTCTTATTTCTATCGAAGCTGCTGCCCTTATTCTTGTATCCGCTGGGGTTGACTTGCCTGCTGTTGGTGGTGGCCTTGTTTACCTTCTGGAAGCGCCCCCGGATTGCCGCTGGTGCGATCGCCTTGGCCCTGACTGTGCTGTTGCTGGGCGGCAATGGTTGGGTGGCAAATCAGTTGGTGCGATCGCTGGAGTGGCAGAATTTACCCGCAGCAGAACTGCCTGAAGCCGATGCCATTGTTGTGTTGGGGGGTGCAACTAAATCGGTCGCTAAGCCTAGACCCGGCGTAGATTTGAGCGAAGCGGGCGATCGCGTGGTTTACGGAGCCCAACTCTACCGGGAAGGCAAAGCACCGCTCCTGATTCTGAGTGGGGGGAGAATTAACTGGCGCGGGGGTGGCTCTCCCGAATCGGCAGATATGGCAGCACTGGTCAAGAGTTGGGGGGTGCCTGAGTCGGCGATTTTGCAAGATCCGCGATCGCTGAATACCTATGAAAATGCAGTGAATGTGAAGCAAATTCTGGCAGCACGCCAGCTCAAGCGAATTTTGCTCGTCACCTCAGCCATGCACATGCCGCGATCGCGACTGATCTTTAAGCGCCAGGGCATTGAGGCAATTCCTGCCCCCACTGACTTTTTGGTCACAGAGTTGGAGATGCAGGAGCTACAGAGCAGCCCAGAAGCTTTCTTGCTCAATCTCCTCCCAGATGCCGATCGCCTCCAACAATCTTCTCGTGTCTTAAAAGAGTACTTGGGCTTGGCAATTTATCGGTTGCGGGGTTGGTTGTAAGGCATTAAGCTCTACCGTTCGCGAAGACAGCGACAACTGCGTCGGCAGTATCGGTGAGCTCTGTTACGGCAGGGTACATCACCTGTAGCCGTAGGGTGTTGCGGAAGACAGGATCGAGATAGCGCTGTTGAATCGGTTGCCAGCTTTGCCACAGTTGCAGTTTCCTTTGCTGAATTTTCTCATCCAAGCTGGGTAGTGCTGTAGCTAAGTCTGAATCTAGTTCTTGGCTGAGGAACTCACTCAACACAGAGTAGTCTTGAATTTGCCCCAGCACTTCCTGAATGTTCTTAAAGTCCTCAACTTGAGCGGCATAGGCAGAATCATAAAAGTCAGTGAAAAATTCTGTCTGATAGCGCACTCGCTTAAGTTGCTTTCGCAGGTCGTGTAACTGCGTTTCTTGTTTGGTCAACAATTTCTGAATGGTTTTAGCATCAATTTTGACGGAGGATTGATCTTGAGCCAAATTCGCTCCCACGAGCCAACCGGGATGCAACAACAGTTGACTGATGAGGGGCAGGAGTAAATCGGGCAGAACTTTGAGGATCGGTTGTTCCGCGATCGCCTGATATTCAGGATGTTTGAGCCAGTCGGAAAATGCTCTTTTAAACTTCTGATAGTAACCGCGATGCAGAGTTTTCTCTAGCTCAGCGAAGTGATGCGATCGCTGTTTCTGTATTCTTTTCAAGACAGTATCGAGCTGTTTTTGTTCGGATCGCTGCAAGGAATCATAGTAACGATTTTTCAGCTCTGCTCGCAGCACATCTAGATCGCGCACAGCGCCCAGTTTCTTGGCGATTTTACTAATGCGGGGAATATTCGCAGCCTTCGGGAGATCTAAGGCAGGACCAAACACTTGCAGGGCTGTTCGGAGGCGACGCATCCCTACGCGCATCTGATGCAAATTTTCTGGTTCTGAGTCTTGCAAAACAGCAGCCTCTGGTTTGATTGATTTTTTGAAGTGTTGTTCAATGGCTTGATGGGCATATTCCCCTAGGCTCGCTGTTTTTGCTAAGTTCTGGATTTTCATATTTTTTAATAAAAAAACGGTATTAGAACGGCAAGTTTTATCTCAGATTTTGTGAGGCTTTTACTTCTATTTTGTTGATTTCAAGTAGCTAATTATTCAGTCTTAAGACAGTGTATTTTGATAGTTTCTCTATCTGCTTGCGGAGGGATGAGTGTATCAATAGAGGCGATCGCTTGGCACTCAAAGCCTGTTGCATGAGCCTTAGGTAGTTAAACTATAAAAGCATGGTGCTAGTTGGATGATAACTTTCCAACAAAGTTAAGAAATTATCTAATAAAAGCAAATTGGCACTATTAAGAGGCCAGTCACTCAAATGTCTCAACGTCTCCATTGGATTGTTCCAGCTCCTCCACCCGATGCTGAAATTTTTGCGGTCTATCAGGCAACCCATGAATTCTATCGGGAGGCTCAATATCGAGAAGCGTTGGAGGCGTATTGTGAATGGTACGAAGAAACGGCGACGGCTCATCGGCGTGAGTTGGAGAAAATGCGGGGAGATGTGAATATTTTTGGTTGGTTTAGTCGGCGCGATCGCTAGTTTTACTGGCTATTAAAACCTAGAGCTTGGGGGCGCTTGCCCCCAAACCCCCGCTGAGGGACGGTTGCGTCCCTCAGACTCCCTCCAAACGAAGCTGAGGGTTGGTGTTTCGAGTCTTTGGCTGATAGGTTTAGCGATTAGCTGTTAGCTTTTGGCTTTTGCCTCCTGGCTTCTATCTCCTCTCTCCTCACTCTCTGACTTCTGACTCCCGACTCCTGGCTCCTTTTCCCTCAGCACTCAGCACCCAGCACTATCTCTCTCATCCTTCCTTCTTCCCTTCACAACAAAACCCCCTGATGTTTCTGCACAGGAGAAAGCAAGCAGGGGTTGTGAGGTGATGGTTTGGTAACTCGCTTGTGGGCTGAGTTGAGGCGGATTCTAGAACAGGACTATGCGGTAACTTCTAGTTCTGCTTCGTGCAGGTGGGCGCGGAATTTTTTGTCGAATTTGACTTGGATGGGTAGGTTGGCACTGACGGGGCGGCCCTGCCATTCTTTGACGACGGCGACTACTTCGCCTTCCTGACCTTTGATATCAAATGCTTGATTGCGATGGTCAGGATGATGGTACACAATGACGGATTCTTTGACGCGAACGCGATCGCCAACTTTCATAATCCTCGTGTTTCCTCTTCAACAACCTGAACCAATGCAGCGCTTGACCGTAGCTAGCGCTTGCAGACAACCTTTTTATCTTCACATAAGAGTGTCACTTTCCTATCAATTGGTGGGTGAACTGGGTGGCAAAGCTTGGTTGAGGGGATTGGGTAGGCGTTGGCGGAATTGCTGGAAGCTTTGGGGGTTGAGTTGCGACCAAGCAATTAAACCAGCGGTGCCGCCAGCCGCAAGTAGGATTAGCAAGCTAAGAGCCAGGATGAAGCGGTTGCGTTTGCGAGTGACTGTACCGACGGGTGCGCCTGTGGCGGGAGCATCGGCTTCATCAGATTCGCCGTAGAGGAGGGCTTTGGAGGCTTCTGACATATCTGAGGCCCAACTGCTAGTAGCAGTTGCCACGCGTTTGGGATCGAACCAGTTGAGCTGGAAGTCGGAGGAGACTCGGCAGTGCATCAGCACCACAGATGTGTTGTCATAACCGTTGTGTTGGTTGGCTAAATCCACTAAGGCTTGCACTGCGGCTGACAAGGATAATTTA
>DATNPE010000545.1:0-4240 GCA_036703355.1 Allocoleopsis sp.
CTGTTCTTGTAGATATCGTCGATGTCACGGCCAATGCTTTCGGCGATGATTCGCAGCAGGCTCTTGATTTCCTCTTCGGGGCGATCGAGTCCAGCGATATTCACCAGAGTCGCGATCGCTTCTTCGGCTGTGGGGGGCTTCCCGATGACGTGTAGACCGCAAGGCAGCAAGCGAGATTCAATTTCCATCAGCTTGCGATACACCAAACCGACGATGTTGTCACGCTCTTCTGCACTCAAGTCTTTTGCGTCTTGCTCAGGCAGAGCGATGTCCTTATCGAGGTTGACCATCCGGCACTTGTCCATGATGGTGTTGACGATGGGGATACCGCGACCGCTGTCCTTGAGAGTTTGGTAAGAGCCGATTAGTTCGCTCAGCTCCTTCAAACCTTTATAAAGCCCAGCATTTTCTGCAGGAGGAGTGAGGTAGGAAATGGTTTCGGCGTAAGAACGGCGCTTAGCGATCGTGGCTTCTGAGGGGTTGTTAGCCGCGTAGTAGTAGAGGTTAGGGATCGTGCCGATCAGGTTATCGGGGTAGCACTCACCCGACATGCCCATTTGCTTACCAGGCATGAACTCCAAGGAACCGTGGGTGCCGAAGTGCAGCACTGCATCCGCTTTCCAGATCCGCTCTAGGTAAGTGTAGTAAGCCGCAAACCCGTGGTGAGGACTAGCCGAGCGGGAGAACAGCAACCGCATGGGGTCGCCTTCATAACCGAAGGTAGGTTGGATGCCGATGAAGACGTTGCCGAAGTGCTTACCGAATACCAGTAGATTTTGGCCGTCGGTGTTGAGGGTGCCAGGGGCAGGTCCCCAAGATTCATGCAAGCGCTCATGGTAAGGCGTCAGTTCCTCGTACTCAGGCACCGACATCTTGTAAGCGATGTTGAGTTCGGGGCTGTTGTACTGCGCTTGAGCGTCATGAATCACTTCTAGCATCAGCGCTTCAGCCGACTCTGGGATGCCCTGCACGTCGTAGCCATTTTGCTGCAACGCTTCCATCACTTTGTAGATGGAGCCGAATACATCCAGGTAAGCGGCAGTGCCGACGTTGCCTTTATCGGGTGGGAAGCTGAAGACGGTGATCGCCAACTTCTTGTCTACTTTGGGTTTGCGGCGCAGGCTAGCCCACTTCATTGCTCGTTGGGCTACCGCTTCGATGCGGTCTTGTAGGGCGATCGCTTTACCCGTAGCGCCATCGCGACCGGAGAGAATAATTGGCTCGATCGCGCCATCCAATTCAGGAATCGCAATTTGTAGCGCCACTTGAATTGGGTGTAGACCGAGGTCGCTGTCTTGCCATTCTTCCGTAGTTTGGAAGACCAGCGGCAGCGCCACCATGTAGGGACGATTCAAGCGCTTCAGAGCCTCGATCGCCTTGGGATGGTCTTGACGAGCGGGACCACCAACGAGGGCAAACCCGGTGAGAGAAACCACAGTGTCTACGATCGTATTCTTAGAGATCGGGTCGTAGAAATAAGCACCGACAGGCTTGGAGAAATCTAAACCGCCTGCGAATACAGGGATGACTTTTGCGCCCATGCATTCCAGTTCTTGCACCATCGCCACATAGTGAGCATCGTCACCTGTGACCAAGTGAGTTCGTTGCAGCACCAGGCCGACGCAGGGAGCCAGGGGATCTTTGAGGTCAGCCGAAATATCGCTACGGCTGTTGTACCAGTTGAGATATTCTTTGACATCCTCGTACATGGTAGGCGCGAGGGGGTGCCAGATGCCCATGTCGGGATAGGTGACAGGATCGCGATATTGCAGCGGTGCGAAATTTTGCTGCCCAGCCCCTTTGGCGACGTATTTGTCGGTGAGCATCAGCAGGAAGTTTTCCAGGTTTTCCTGGGAGCCACCGAGCCAGTACTGGAAGCTGAGCATGAAGTTGCGAGCATCCTGCGCTTTGTCGATGGGCAGGTACTTCAGCACTTTTGGCAGGGTTTGCAACAGCTTCAACATGCCATCTTGGAAGCCAGAACCCGACTTCTCCTTCCGCTTCCGCATGAACTGAGCGATCGCACTCTTCGACTGCCCCAACTGTGCCATTGAGAAGGTGCCCATCTTGTTCAGGCGCATCACCTGAGGCATGGAGGGGAAGACTACTGCGACATCCAAGCGATCGCGGTGAGGTTCTACTGCCGCAACCACTTTCTCAGCCAGCTCTTCGATAAAGATCAGCGACGCAATGAAAATATTGGCGTTGGCGACATCCTGCTCGAAGGCTTCGAGGTTTTCAGGACTGCGGAGTTCTTCTAACAAGTAGCCGCTGATCTCGATCGCCACATTGGGGTTGTTCTTGTTAATAGAGCGAACCGCTGCGGAGAGGGAACTCTGATACTGCGGCTCTAGCACGACATAGACCACCTTGATTAAAGAGCGCCCCTGAATGTTGTCAGGCGCAATGTGTCGAATGGTGGGCTTGACGTGGGTGAACATGCGGTTGGGCTCCTTGTTATACGTGTTCTCTTATTGGCATCTTTAGGGATCGGCTGGTGGAAGATATGACTCCAGCTTTCCACCCATTCGCTTTTCAGCCACTCATAGGACAACTTAAGCTTGCTTCACCAAAGCTGCCGCATTTTGGACATGCCTTGCAAAACTTCAACACTAGGGTAGAAGTGAAGTTTTACTCGGTGAGACAAATTAGTGGCCCATGAGTGTTTTTACCAGAAAATCCTTACCAGATGAGCAGTTTGACAGACAACTGACACAATTTGATAAGAAGATTAAGCAGGTTATTTACATTTATTTACAATAAATGAGTGTATCCACTCACAAAAAATTAAATTTTCTTAATTTGACTTTTACAAACAAAAGTGTATTAAGGTTGAGAAAAATGCCCCAAGAACCGGGCATTCGTTAAAAATGGTAAAGATTTACTCAAGATCTTGGTGATTCAGTAAAGCGATCGCTCAAGTCAACCAGCCCTTCAATTTTCCAGAGCTAAAATCCAGCAACCAGTTGAATTGGCAGAATTTTCAACCAGTTCTGTGTCCCTTGGAGCTGGCGGAGCTGAGTGAATCAAGCAAGCTCTCAGGAACACAGCTTAGATCCTTACTTCGGTTAACCCTGGCGAGCCTGCTTCAGCAAGGCCATAACCTCAGTATGCTGCTCCTCTGCGGCCCAGATGAAAGCTGTCCAGTTGTTCTGGTCCTTGGCATTGATGTCAGCTCCGTTGGCTAACAAAGTTTTGACGACTTCTGTATGACCCTTGGCAGCAGCGCTCATCAAGGCTGTCAAGCCAAAATTGGTGGTGGCGTTGATCTCGGCTCCTGCATCCAGGAGTAACTGCACCACTAGCAAATGTCTTGCGGCGGCGGCTCCCATCAGCGCCGTCCAACCATCCGCATCAGCCGCATTCACCACTGCTCCTTGACGCACTAAAGTAGCGACAATATCAGCGTGACCAGCCTCAGAAGCGGCCATCAGAGCTGTGGAGCCTTCCTCATCTTTAGCATTGACTTCTACCTGCTGAGCCAGCAAGGCTTCTACTTGAGCCATGTCTCCCTGTTTAGATGCCACAATCAGGTCTGTCATCTCGTATGATTCCTGTTCTATCCCTGCAAAAAGTGGGTCAGTTTTGCCCTACCAAAAATTATTTTAGGGAAGGTGGCTGGCTATCAGGCAACGCAGCACCAAACCAGACCCAAATCCAGGAGAGGTATCAGTGTCGGCAGTTGATATTTTGATTCTTTCAAATGGCCCCGGAGAACTTGCAACCTGGGTTAAACCTGTTGTGCGTGCTCTGCGTGAGCAATTGGGCAACGATCGCACTCAAGTTCGGATTTCGGTTGTTTTGTCACCCTGCCCCAATGCCAGCGGTCAAGAAGCCGCGATCGCTCAGAGTTATCCAGAAGTCGATCGCGTCCAAGCAGCAGAGCATTTCTTCCCATTCTTGTTATCAGGAAGAACAATAGACGGTTGGGATTGGCGCGATCGCGGTGTCGTTTTGTTTCTGGGTGGCGATCAGTTTTTTCCGGTGGTGATTGGTAAGCGTTTGGGCTATCGCACGGTGGTATACGCTGAGTGGGAAGCGCGTTGGCCCCAGTGGATCGACCGCTTTGGCGTGATGAAGCCAGAAGTGGCTGCCAGTGCACCTGCAAAATTTGCTGGCAAGTTTACGGTCGTGGGCGACCTGATGGCAGAAGCGGGTACTTTTGCCAAATCCGTAAGCGATCGCCTGCAATCCCCAACCGAGTTGATTGGCTTACTTCCTGGATCAAAGCCTGCCAAGC
>DATNPE010000546.1:0-4459 GCA_036703355.1 Allocoleopsis sp.
CTACAACTGGCACTACCGAATCTACCAGCGGCACGACTGGTACGACTGACACCACAACTGAGTCTGGTGCAACCACTGGTACCACAGGCACAACCAGCACGGATGATGACACCACCAGTGGCACGACCAGCACCACAACCAGTCCTACCACTGGTACTTCTGATGACTCCACAACCATTAACTTCTCTAGCCCCGCCGGAACTGGTTCAGTTCAGTTCGATCCCACTCCCAGCACTAACCCATAGTTAGTCCCGAACTAGTGCAATGACCTTAGTTTGCCGTGTAACTAAGGTCAGACTGGAGAAGTTCTAAAAAGTTGTGAGGCGATCGCCCTAGGTTAATTCTTGGGGCGATTTTTGTAGAAATTCAAGATAGCACCCAAAAACGAATCGCCTATCGCAAGCAGAAACTTAAGCCACAGCTCGGCTGACAATACCAGACCATTGCACTCTTTTGAGGCCATCCCGACGGTAAGAGAAAAAGTGCTCTGGTTGTTGATAGGTGCAGTGAGGTGCGATCGCAATCTGTTCGGGACTGAAGCCTAACTGCTCTAACTACAAAGCATTGAACCGCCGTACATCGACACGGACGCGATCGGGTTCTGGATCTTCGAGGACGGGGGGGTGGGGTAGTTCATGGAGCTGATGGATCACTGCCTGGGGATTATTGGTAGTGCCTGCTGTGATCGTTGTGCCTAAAGCGGCAGCCACCTCCAGCGAAACTTGATAGACATCTCCGGCGATCGCGGGTCCCATTGCTACTCGCAAATTTTGCAACTGGCTGCCTTGAGCCTGAAGCCGAGCGATCGCTTGGGGCACAATTTTGGCGGCAGTACCCCGCCAGCCTGCATGTACCGCTGCCACTTGTCCTGTCGTGGCATCGGCGATCAGCACCGGAGTACAATCAGCACTACAAACCCAGACTGCCTGTTCTGGCTGTTCTGTTAGTAGACCATCGGCGGGGGCTAAGTCTGGTAAATCTGACTTAGAAGTGCTGGTCTCATCTGTAGCAGATTGAGTAGCAGCAATTTCTGATGGTGCTAGGACGACATTGCCATGCACTTGCTTAACGCGGTAAACCTCAGCTTCAGGTTGCAAAGCTCCAACTAAATCACTGGGCGTTTGGGGCCAGAAGTGTTGCGTAAAAAAGCCGTGGGGCCAAGCCTCTAGAAGACTACAAGTGAGATAAGGCTGTCCGTCCCAAGTTTGCCAATGCCAAATGTGCATGAATGAAGATTCAGAGCTTTACAAAACGAAATCAGTCAAAACCCATGAGTCCATGCTAACTTAAGCGACGATCTCTCCCAAGTTTTGCCCGTGACCTTTGAGCAACAACGGTTTGAGTTGGCGTTACAGCAAGTACGACAGCATCTATCAACCGTTTTTCAGCCACCCCATGTCTTCGATGCTCTGCCTTTGTCCTTGCAGGTGTTTGAGGCTTTAGCTTCTACTAACCAAACCCTGTGGGAGCTAATGGCTCAGGGGGCGATCGCCGGAACAGCTGTCCTCGCTTTGCAGCAGGAATCAGGACGGGGGCAATGGGGTCGCCAGTGGCAGTCTCCGCCGGGTGGGTTATATCTCTCAGTCGCGCTAAAACCGAATTTACCAGTTGAAAATAGTGCTCAATTGACTTTGTGTAGTGCTTGGGGAATTGCGACAGCCCTCCGCAGTTATGGCGTTCCAGTGCAATTGAAGTGGCCGAATGATTTGGTGATAAACGGGCGCAAACTGGGAGGCATTCTCACGGAAACTCGCATTCAGCGAGGGCATGTCACAAAAGCCGTTGTGGGTGTAGGGATTAACTGGACCAACTCGGTACCAGAGACAGGCATTAATCTGCAAACTGTTTTAGCAGCACAAGCCCAACCTGCGATCGCTTGCTTAGAAATGTTGAGTGCGATCGTTCTCCAAGGCATTGCGTCCGGATATACCGTTTGGCAGCAAGAAGGGATAGAAAACCTTTTGCCTGCTTACCTCAGTTTACTAACTAGTTTGGGCCACTCAGTGGCGGTAAATGACATTCAAGGAACTGTGGTTGGGGTCTCGCCTCAGGGTGAGTTACAAATCCGCCCTCATTCAGAGGCCATTTCCTCTGGGGAAATTTTGTTAAAGCCCGGTACAATCAGTCTGGGTTATGATGTCTAACTCCAAAAATATATAAAAAGCGCAGCTAATCTAAAGCTCATCCCCCCGTAGGATGACAGCTGGGGAACAAATTAAGTAAATAAAACGACTGAACCTGCTAGCTTGAGCGACTTAAATGCGTAATAAGGGGACTGAAATGAACCAGCAGACTCGTTCTGCCCAACCTGCGCTCAAAACCTCCCGCCAGCGTCCACTCTGGATGCAGAGCCTCGCTTGCTTGGGTGGCATCGGGATTTTGAGTGCTGGGACGCTAGGAGCCCAAACGGCTCCAGTGGATTCTGTAGTAGTACCTGCCATTCCTGAGCCTCAATCTGCAGTAGAAGCACCTGCTGTAGAAGTCGCTCCCATTGATGCTGCGCCTGTAGAAGTCGCTGAGCCAGAGCAATTTGCTCCGGAAGCCTCATCAGAACCTGCTCCAGAGCCATATGTAGCAGATGAAGAAGAGACTGCTCCTGATTTGGCAGTTCCTGCTCAAGAGGAGCCGATCGCTGCCCCACCAGTAGACAATTCACCTGAGTCAGTGGCAGCAGGGTCACAGCCGCCCAACTACAACAACGCCTATATTGACCCCACCAATTACAACCTGGGTGCAACCGACACTTACGAGCAGCCCAGCTCTGTCGTCTTATCGGAGCGCTCTACGGGTTGCCAAGCAGTGCTGTCTGGTGGCCAAGGTTTGTCGGGTGGGATTTGTGGCCCTACGCCAGCTCCCGCTGCTCAACCTGCTCCTTGGAGACCTGATTCTGGCGGAAGCCAATGGGCTAGTGCGTCGGGGGGTACTCAGTGGGTGGCTCCGACAAACTCAACTCCAGTGCAGCTCGGTCCTATCAATATCAGTGCGCGAGGCATCGGTATTGGTCAGACCACCGCATCTGGGCGATTCTACTACCAGACTGCTCGACCTACAGGCCGATTGGGGAATGGCAATCTGAGATTGATTTTCCCACTTTCGCTTCCTGCTCCAATTACTTCCATTTTTGGTTGGCGGATTCACCCCATCACAGGGGATAGCCGTTTCCACTCTGGTACTGACCTCGGTGCGCCGATGGGCACTCCAGTCTTGGCAGCTTATGCAGGTAAAGTGGCGATCGCTGACTTCTTGGGTGGCTATGGTCTGACAGTAACGATCGACCACAACAAGGGTACTCAAGAAACTCTATACGCTCACCTATCCGAAATCTTTGTGAAGCCAGGAGAGATGGTGAAGCAAGGCGCTGTAATTGGTCGAGTGGGTAGTACAGGCAACTCTACTGGCCCTCACTTGCACTTTGAGTTGCGCCAGCAAACCGCTAATGGTTGGGTGACGCTAGACCCAGGGGCTCAGCTAGAGCTTGCAGCTGCTGACCTGATCAAGTCCTTACAAGCGGCTCAGACCGCAGCTAAACCAACCGCTCCTCAGCCTCAAGGTTAAGTGCTTGAGGGCGATCGCCTGAAACCTAACCCCCAGCCCCTTCCCTACTAGGGAAGGGGAGGAATTCAAGAGCTTATAAATAGCCGTGTTCGGCTAGGAAGCTGGGAGTAATGGTTGCGGAGCCTGGGTGGGCTGCATCAGAACTATCGGCTAGATTGTGATCGCTGGCTGAGTTGAGCGTGTGCTCTAGTGCCTGCCCAGAACCGAAGCGAAGGAACTTTTCCACATATTTGCCTAGAATGTCGCCCTCTAGGTTGACCCAGCTATCTGGTTGTAAATAGTGCAGATTGGTTTCCGCGTAGGTGTGAGGAATCACTGCCACCTTAAACCAAGTGCCAGTGGTGTTGCACTCAGCCACAGTCAAGCTGATGCCGTTGATGGCGATACTCCCTTTGGGCACGATGTAGCGAGCGATCGCGGCATCAGTCACCGTGAAGCTCATTTCCCAGGAGTTGCCTGTTTCCTCTGCTGCTTGCAGGCGACCCATGCCATCGACATGGCCTGTAACAAAGTGCCCTCCTAGCTTGCTACCGACCCGCAGCGAAGCTTCTAAATTGACATAGCCTGCTTCTAGTTGCTTCTCTAAAGTTGTGCGTCTGAAGGTTTCGGGGGAGACAGCTGCAATGAAGCCTTGTGGCAATATTTGGGTCACAGTCAAACAAACTCCATCCACCGCAACGCTGTCACCAAGCGCTAAATCTTGCAAAATGGAGTGGTAGGTACCAGAAGTACAAGTGACTTGGAGCTGATCTTCTCCGAGTCGCCGAATTGTTCCGAGTGCTTGCACAAGTCCTGTAAACACGGTTTTTAGATCACTTAAAAATGCTGAACTAAACTTTGAAAAAAGAAAGCAGTCGCGCTACATATCCCAACCCTGAACGGCTGAATGCTCAGCTAGACTGAA
>DATNPE010000547.1:0-4493 GCA_036703355.1 Allocoleopsis sp.
TTCTCCCCGATGAATGGTGAGATCTGCATTATCCAACACCACATTATTGCCAAATGTTTTAGACACTCCTCTCAGTTCAATGAGTGGCTCAGCCATAGGATGCAAAGTAGAGAGGTCTTTAAGTTTTGTCAGTGGCTCAGCCATAGGATGCTTGTGGAAAGTCTGTGCAATTTAAAACCTTTGTCAAATTTGTGTCAGTTTGTACCTTTAACTTCAAGCTCAGGGTCAGTAATCCAGATTCTTACTCTAGCCAACTTCTTCCACACGTTTCCAACTTGACTCTGAGCTAGGTAGATCTAAGGTGCATTTTAAAGGGATGAGCAAGACAATTCATTGATCATGCCTCTATCTAGCAATTTCAGTCTCTACTATGGGCAGTAGCAGGGCAATCACAGTATGAGTTTACAAGTTGACGCAGCTTTGTTGTCAGTGCTACCTAGAGCGAAAGCGCAAGCGTGCCTGATGTTCCCCTGGGTGCAAGCAGATCCTTCCCATCCAAGGTGCAACTTTCAGTCCCTACTGACAGTCAATTCGCTTCTAGAAGTGTAGTTGTGCTGGTAGAGTCAGAAGCGGTTGCTGCATATTTACCTATCCAGATGTTTTACCTCCTCGCTCAGCAATGACAATTGGTTTATTAAAACAAGCCCTGAATGCTCTGACGCATGAATCTCGCCAGCGCACACCCTTGCGGGTAAGCCGTTGGTTTAAGTGGTTGGCACCTGGATTACTCGTTAAACGCTGGTTACTGCTGAGCGCTGGGGGCGTCTTGTTAACCAGCTTAGGTCTAGCAATTTGGGTGAAACTCACCCCGATTTTTAATTTGATTCAGCTAGTCCAGAACTTTTTAGAGTTTATTACCGAGATTATTCCTAGCTATATCAGCGGGCCATTGGTGATTATCTGTGGCTTATTGCTGATTTTGTGGGGGCAAACACGCACTTTGGGTTCCATCACCGAAGTGTTGATGCCAGAAGGCGATGAAGAACTAGTTGATGTGCTGCTCAACCACCGCCGTCTGCATCGGGGGCCAAAAATTGTCACGGTGGGGGGTGGCACAGGGCTCTCAACGCTGCTGCGAGGCTTGAAGACTTACAGTGCCAACATTACTGCGATCGTGACTGTGGCTGATGATGGTGGGTCTTCAGGACGCTTGCGCCGAGAAATTGGCGTGCTACCACCGGGGGATATTCGCAATTGCCTAGCTGCCTTGGCCGATGAAGAAAGATTGGTCACAGAGCTGTTTCAGTATCGCTTTCGGGCGGGGGATGGCTTGACTGGGCACAGCTTTGGCAACTTGTTCTTAACGGCGATGAATGACATCACGGGGAATTTGGAGCAAGCGATCGCCGCCAGTTCGGAAGTGTTGGCGGTGCGAGGGCGTGTCTTGCCTGCCACCCTGAGTGATGTGCGGCTGTGGGCCGAGTTGGCCGATGGTCGTCGCATCGAGGGCGAATCCAGTATTACCGCCGCCCAAGGCACCATTGTCAAAATTGGCTGCACCCCGGAAAATCCTCCGGCATTACCCCGTGTGGTGCAAGCGATTCGGGAAGCTGACTACATCATCATTGGACCCGGTAGCCTTTATACCAGCGTGATTCCTAATTTGTTGGTGCCTGAAATTGCCGAGGCGATCGCACAGCGCAAAGTTCCTCGGATTTATGTCTGTAACATCATGACGCAACCGGGAGAAACCCAAGGTTACAGTGTGGCTGATCATATTCAGGCGATCGATGAAGCTTGTGGACAGCGGCTGTTTGATGCGGTGCTAGTGCAGAGCAAAATTCCTTCGGCTAAAGCCCTGATTCGTTACGCTCAAGAAAACTCGAATCCCGTGGAACTCGATCGCCAAACCGTGAAGCTACTGGGTTGTCGGATTGTCTTGGCGAATGTGATGGATGAAGATGAGCGCACTGGACTGGTGCGGCATAACTCGCAACGCTTGGCGCAGATCCTGTTTCGCTGGTACACTCGCACTCGCAGTTTGTAGCGCTTTTGCAGTAAGCAAGTTTCTCATGGCAGTTGAGTCTCTGACCTTAATCCTCCCAGATGCCGCAGCTACGCGATCGCTGGGTATCAAGTTGGGGCAAACCTTACCTGCGGGCAGCACCCTGCTCCTCGAAGGCGACTTGGGTAGCGGCAAGACGACTTTAGTGCAAGGTTTAGGGGCAGGATTGGGGATTTCAGAGGCGGTTGATAGTCCCACCTTTACGCTAATTAACGAGTACTTAGACGGTCGGTTGCCCCTTTATCACCTAGATTTGTACCGCTTGCAACCCGCCGAAGTGGCCGATCTCAACTTAGAAGGCTATTGGGAAGGCAGTGATTACCTCATCGGTATTATGGCGATCGAGTGGGCCGAGCGCTTGCCTTACTTGCCAGAGCGTTACTTGCGGGTGTGTTTGCGCTATCAGGGTGAGGCTACGAGTGGTGAGGAAGCGATCGCCCTGCCGCCAGATTTTTTGGGTCGCTATGTAGAATTGGTGGCTGTGGGCGGGTTTGACTCAGATTTTTTGCAAGGTTTAGAAGCGTGGGTTCAATAACTGAGTTCTAGCCCCTTAGATAGGCTTGGCTACGCTGTATGTACCAGGTAGTTTGCTTCGTACAAGTTAAGACCTAACCCCCTGCCCCTTCCCTACCAGGGAAGGGGTGCTAGCTTCAAAGTCTCTCTCCGCGTCAGAGAGGGGTTGGGGAGGGGTCTGCCAGGACTTACCGAGCTTTACTCTTCAATTTCGTCGCCTGTACCTTCAGCGGAAGGCGGAACCAGAGCGACAGCGGCGATCGCGTCATCTTCATCCAAGCGTTGCACCCGAACCCCAGTGGCAGCGCGGGACTGCGAAGAAATGGCTTTCACGGCTTGGCGAATAATGATGCCTCGGCTGGTGATGATCATCAGCTCATCCTCTTCGTTGACGACCCGCAGTGCTACTAGTTTGTCACCAGAGCGGCGAGACTTAAATTTGGTCGCGATTGTGCCTTTGCCCGCGCGGTTTTGTAAGCGGAACTGAGCCACAGGCACCCGCTTGCCATAGCCTGAGCTGGTAACGACCAGAACCCAAGGCCCTTGAGTTTCAGGGAGTACTGCTTCCTCGGCTTCTAGTTCCTCTTCTTCCTCCACCTCAGGGCCAGATGCAATGCTAGCCACGACATTCGCAGGCAGAATATCCATGCTGATCAGCTGATCCCCAGGGCGCAAATTCATCGATTTGACCCCACGGGTAGCGCGACCCAAAGGGCGAAGCTGGTCATTATCTGCCCGGAAGTGAATTGCCATGCCTTGGCTAGAACCGATGACGATGCTGTCTTCCACTCTGGCTCGTCGCACCCAGCGTAGTTGATCGCCTTCTTCTAGGGAAATAGCAATCAAACCGTTGGTGCGGATGTTGCTGAAGGCGGAAAGGGCTGTTTTCTTGATGAAGCCGCCACAGGTCAGCATCACCAAATATTCGTCGCTGCTAAATTCCGACACGGGGACGATGGAAGTAATTTTCTCGTCTCTGGGAATGGGCAGCATTTGCACCACCGGAATGCCGCGAGAAGTCCGGGAACCGACGGGGATTTGGTAAGCCTTGAGGCAGTAAACCACGCCGCGATCGCTAAAGAACAAGACACTATCGTGGTCGCAGCAGGTGATGAAGTGCTCGACGCCATCGTCTTCCTTCATCCGCGTGCCCGCTTTGCCTCTGGTGGCTCGGCTTTGCGCTTCAAAGGTATTGATGGGCATCCGTTTGATGTAGCCTTGCTCGGTGAGTAGGATGAGGGCTTTTTCATTGGCAATCAGGTCGATATCGCCAATTTCCCCTTCCGCTTGCTCAATCACCGTGCGACGCGGCGTGGCATAGGTGGTTTTGAGCTGACTGACTTCAGTGCAAATAATTTCTAGAATTCGTTCGCGCCGAGCCAGAATGTCTTGCAAGTCAGCAATTTGCGCTTGTAAATCGTCGTGTTCTTGCTGAATCTTTTCCGCTTCTAGGGCCGTTAAGCGGCGGAGTTGCATTTGCAAGATGGCATCCGATTGCGCTTCCGAGAGGCCGTAGGTGTCGATCAATTCTTGCTTGGCGGTGGGAGCGTCTGCCGCGTGGCGAATCAAGTGAATGATGGCATCGAGATTGGTCAGCGCAATCAACAGACCTTGCAGCAAGTGATCGCGTTCTTCTGCCTTCCGTAACTCGTAGCGGGTGCGCCGAATAATGGTTTCAATTCGGAAGTCGAGGAAGACTTGCAAGCACTGCTTCAGCGATAGCGTCTGGGGTTCGCCATTCACCAGCGCCAGCATGTTCACCCCAAAGTTGGCTTGGATGGGGGTTTGCTTGTAGAGGTTGTTGAGCACCACACGAGGGTAAGCATCGCGCTTGAGCTCAATCACGATTCTCATGCCATCGCGATCGCTCTCATCCCGGATGTCAGAGATGCCTTCTAAGCGCTTTTCGTTGACCATTTCCGCGATCTTTTCGATCAGCGCGGCTTTGTTGGTTTGGTAGGGCAGTTCGGTAATG
>DATNPE010000548.1:0-4972 GCA_036703355.1 Allocoleopsis sp.
AGGAGAGAACAATTGCTGGACGCTATCCCTTGAAGAGACGATCGCACTATTGGCAGTTATTGCCTTATCTCGAACCCCATCAACGCACGATTTTGCAGGCGTTTGCTTGTACGCTCGTGTTTACAGCTTTTTGGCCTGTCGTTATGAATCTGGCGGGCCCCCTATTGAATTTAACGGCTCAAGGGAACCTACGACAGCTCGCTCAAATTGCTGGCATCATCGCGGTTGGCTTTCTCGTACAAAAGATGGCCCAGTATGGTCAAGACTCTTTGATGGCTAAAGCTGCCCTAGCGATCGCCTACGACCTACGCAAACGGGTTTACACACACTTACAAACCCTCAACCTGAGCTACTTCGAAACGGCTCAAACCGGAGACCTCACCTATCGCCTCACTGAAGACATCGATCGAGTGGGCGAGGTCGTGAATAAGATTTTTCATGACTTCATTCCCTGCGTTTTGCAGCTGATCGTTGTGTTGGGCTACATGATTTATCTCAACTGGCAACTGACGCTTGCCACCTTCATTGTTGCTCCTTTCATGGGCGTACTGATCAGTTGGTTTGGCGAGCAGATGTTGGTCTTTTCCCGCCGTAGCCAAAACCAGGTTTCTGATCTTTCTTCTTTGCTGACTGAGGTTTTTAGTGGCATTCGCCTGATTCGTGCTTTTGCTGCCGAGGACTATGAGGTGGCTCGTTTTAGTCGTGAAGCCGAGCGCAATCGCCGAGCCAAATATCGCGCTGCCTGGTTACGAGCGGTACAGTTTCCAGTCGTGGGTTTTCTCTACGCCCTCAGCGTTTTGTTGCTCCTCTTACTGGGGGGTTGGCAAATTTCTCAAGGTAACCTGACAGGCACTGAATTCGGTAGCTATGTAGCTGGGGTGGCCTTACTCATTGACCCGATCGCCCATATTACTGACAATTACAACGAATTCAAGCAAGGGGAAGCTTCCGTAGATCGGGTGTTTGAGCTATTAGCCATTCAACCTGTGGTGCTGGAGAAACCTGATGCCAAACCAATGCCTGCGGTTACAGGTAAAGTCGAATATCGCCAAGTCAACTTCAGTTACACAGCCAAACAGCCCGTCCTGCAAACTCTCAATCTACTCGCGCTACCCGGAGAAGCGATCGCCCTAGTGGGTGCTTCTGGCGCAGGCAAAACCACCTTAGTTAATTTGCTGCCTCGGTTTTATGACCCACAAGCAGGCCAAGTGTTGATCGATGGCGTGGATATTCGTGATGTCACGCTCCGCAGCCTACGTCAGCAAATCGGTATTGTGCCGCAGGAAACTACACTCTTCTCAGGCACGATCGCTCAAAATATTGCTTTTGGTCGCGCCCAGTTTGACCTGGATGCCGTTGAAGCCGCCGCCAAAGTTGCTAATGCTCATCAATTCATAAGCCAACTTCCTGAGGGGTATCAAACTTGGGTGGGAGAACGCGGTGTTAACTTATCAGGCGGTCAGCGTCAACGGATTGCGATCGCTCGTGCCGTGCTCCTAGACCCCCGCATTCTGATCCTGGACGAAGCCACCTCAGCCCTGGATTCAGAATCAGAAGCCCTGGTGCAAGAAGCCCTAGAACGGCTGATGCAAGGCCGTACCGTGTTCATCATTGCTCATCGTCTCGCAACGGTTCGTCGGGCTGATCGCATTTTGGTACTCGAAAAAGGTCGGGTGGTGGAGTCTGGGACGCACGCTGAACTCTTGGCACAGGGCGATCGCTATGCCCGCTTCTACGCCCAACAATTCCAAATTGGCTAGATGAACTACCGCACCCTATGAGGGCTGCGGTTTCTGACGCTTCATCTCAGCTAGTTGCTTGAAGCCTCCAGTATATTTGGGGCTAGAAGTAGAGCTAGGCTGATCTGCGTCTAAAGAGGCTCGTTCCAAACCTCTTGCCCAAATCAGGCATACCCTGGCTGATGCGACATCCCTATCTTCTCTGCAACCGCAGGAGCAGGAATGAATGCGCTCATCCAGGGTTTTTGGTTTCACATTCCAGCATTCGGGACAGCGTTGTGATGGCTTGAGTTGTTGGGTTGGAGCTTCCAGGTAGACTCCGTTGGCTTCAACTTCTTTGTACTCCAGCATTCCACGCATCATCCCCCAACCCACATCTAAGATAGAGCGGTTCAGCCCAGACTTCTGACGCTTCCGCTTCCCTTTCTTAGCTTTGCGGGTCATGCCTTTGATATTCAGTTTTTCCGTGACGACGAGGCTGTTAATGCTCACGATCTCTGTCGTCCGTTTGTGTGCCAAATCCAGTCGTTGTCGCGCTGCCTTGCGGGTCAGCTTAGATACTCTGGCTTGGGCTTTCTTCCATCGACGGGAAGCCTTGATCTTTTTCTTGCGATTAGGTGCCCGTTTCCTCCGCTTCGCTTTGGATACTTTTCTGATTGCAGCCTGAGTTTTAGCCAGGTGGCGTGGGTTTTCCACCTCCGCCCCATCGCTCATGGCAATGGCAGTCAGAGTGCCAAAATCAATGCCAATTTCACCTGTCCCAGTTTCCCGGACTGGTTCACATTTAACCGTGATAGAGGCATACCACTTGCCATGCCGATAACCGATGGTGCAACTGGTCGGAGTGCCCCAGGTTCGAGCTTTGCCACGCATCTGAATCTGCCCTAAATTAGACAGTCTCAGATACCCGTTATCTCCAGCCGTATGCGCCTTCCATCCGCTGATAGCGGGGTAAGTCCACCCAGGATAAGTACGAATGGACTGGAATCGTGGATAGCCTCCCAACCCTTTAAAGAACCGCTGAAACGCAAAATCCACTCGTTTCAAGGTCGCTTGCAAGGTTTGTGAGCCAAGTTCAACAAACTCAGTCCAGAGCGTCTTAAATTCAGGTAAGCGGTTTTGCTGGTCAAAATACCCGATGGACTTACCCAGCCTTTGATAGCTATCTTTCCTGTCAGCCAAAGCAGAGTTGTAGAGATAGCAATGCAACCGCCTCCACTCATAGAGCTTGCGCTCTTGAGCGGGTTTCGGATACAGGCGAAAGGTGACTCTACGGGTTACAATCATGCTGTTATTATAGCGGCAGAATAACGGCATGAAAAAGATAACTATTCGGATTTCGGATCAAGAGCATCAGCAGTTAGCTGAAAAATGCGAGCAATTAGAACGCTCGATTAATGATGTATTGAGGGAGTTGATTCGAGAGTTTGTCAAACCCGATAAATAGTTTGGCAACTCCGCTATCGCTCCATTGCCGCGACATCTCATCCCCACCGCATGGCGGATGGGGATTTCCCGTCTAGTTCATTAAAGCGTTTCTAGGTAACTCAGCAGGTCAGCCATTTCCTGTGGACTGGGCTGGAATTGCGGCATGGGAGGTGTTTTGCCACTAATCACTTGCTGAATCAACTTCAGCTTGGATTTGCGCTCAGAAATATTCCGCAAACTCGGACCCACACGACCATCTGCCTGAAGCCCGTGACAGCCAGCACAGTTCATTTGGAAGATCGCATGGCCTAGAACCGAATCACCGTTGAGAGCCAATACGCTCTTGATGTAAGGATCAGAAACTTGCCATTGGTGGACATCCAGAATCACCAACAAAATTGACAGCAAAATTGACAGCGCAATTAAGCTGATCTTCTGAATTAAAATTTCGGGCTTAATCGTCTGGTTATCCAAAAGCTTTCTATCTGTAAAGGAGAGATACAAATAATTTTTCATTCAATAACATAGCTTAAAAGACTGAAAGAGTGCAGGCAACTGTAGAGACTTTTTGGCGATCGCTCCCTAGAGCCTGCCACGCTACGTCTCAGTGACTGCTCAAGGTTTGATGAAGCTCTTTTTTTCAGGGCAAGAGCTAGTAGTATGAAAAAAAGCAAGAAACGTTAACGTGTTGCAAACGGTCACAAGGAGATTGACGTGGTAGAGCCTCTGCTTTCGGGGATTGTTCTCGGTTTGATTCCAGTTACCCTGGCTGGATTGTTTGTCGCAGCGTACCTACAGTACCGTCGCGGCAACCAACTCGGCCTGTAACTCAGCCCATAACTCATCTGTACATCATCTGTACAAAGTTGGCCCTGGTTCCTCAGGAGTTTTCTCCCTGGAGCTAGGGCTAATTCTTTTGCATCCCAGTGGCGATCGCTGTTAGATGCGGCTACACCCCATTGTTAGCTGATCTTTACTTAGTCTGCCCAGCTCAGGTGATTCGACCACAAAATCAGCGACCTTATTGGCTGCCCAAGCGATCGCGAAACTCGCTCACTATCTCATCTCCTGCTGCTGCGACTAACTTGCCGACAATTGGGTGAACGACCAAACTCGCCACCGCTCCAGACAAGGTTGGTAAGTTTTTGACAAACCAGTTTTTCACATAGGCCATTGTTGAGACATCCGGTTTTTTTGCTGTGACTGCTTCCTGCAACTCATCGAGTCTTTCTAAAGCCGCAGGTTGCTTTTCTGGGGGAGCCTCGGTTGCTACCTTGGCCTTAATTGTCTCAAACATACGCTGTAGGATCAGTAGCTCTGCTTCAGTGGTTTGGGTTGAAGCAACGCCTGCTACTTGACCAATGGTGATACTGCCGCCTTGGTTCTCGCCAATCTGGTTAATGTCTTTGCCAATCGCACCTTGCCCTCCCACACTGACATTACCAACATTGAAAGCATCTCCAGCAGGTTGTGCATTCATCTCAAACTCCTTGTCTTTTGACATTCACTAGAACGGCCCAGAATTAATCTCAGGGGCTGTTTGGGTTTCTGGTTCTGGTTGGCGGCTAAAGTCGATCGTGACAGTCACCGTAGCGGTCGCAGTTCCGCCCCGACCATCGGTGATTGTGTAGGTAAAGCGATCGGTGGTTTCGGGCACTTGGCTTAACTGCGATGGCATAGGTTGGAGGCGAGATTGCGTACTGAACGCTCTCATCAATGCCTTAAGCGGTAGTTGGTTTACGGTAGAAACGATCGCATCTCCCTGTTTACCAAGCTGATCCAACAGCGAATAGGTAATCGTTTGA
>DATNPE010000549.1:0-3317 GCA_036703355.1 Allocoleopsis sp.
ACCCTTGCTACTGTGGTTTTTCCTGTTCCAGGATTACCTGTAAACACAAGATGCCTCGTAATTGAGGGAGCTTTAATACCCACTTGAGCTTGCATTTGAGCTACTTTCGCAATATTTACCAACTCCTGAACAGTAGACTTAACCGCAGCTAATCCAGTCAATGCATGGAGTTGATCTAGACATTTTTGAAGCTCATCAGCACCAACTTCACTCTCATCAACATCTTCAGGCTCAGGGTCGTTAGCGTTAATATAAGGTTTCTTATTAATTAATTTACAAACTTCTACTGCCCACTCACTACCTATTTGTTTGATATGAGTACCCAAAAGATTCCGGGCTGTTTTAATTGCAATTTCTTTAGAAGGTGCTTCAGCGTAGAATAAACAGTCGATAGCTAAATTCTTTTCGGACTTTTCTAAAAAGGCATAGGCATCTTGAGTACTATTCCATGCAGCCCATAACCAAGTACTGCCTGATGCACAGACACTAAAAACAGGAGTATCCCACGCCATAGGTATACATTAGCTCCTGAAAACAACAAACTGTTCAGTCATATGTTACCCACCAAGCTTGGAGAGTGCCCAACAAACAAGAAACCCCCGATCGCGTGACCAGGGGTTTTGTTTTTTAGTTGTGTAGCTCTAAGGAATTAGGAAAGCCATTCGGGAACGGCTTCTTCCTTGGTGTTAGTGTTGCGAGATGGGGTTTCGCGCGTGAACTTCATGTGGATCGATCGCGTTTGTTCGCCATCTGCGGCTACCGCCATGATCGGGTAGTCGATCAAGCCATCTTGGAACGACATCTGGAAGCGGAAAGTACCATCCGGGTTGAGCTTGATGGGGCGACCACCAATCGTCACCGTGGCGTCAGGTTCAGTGGCACCGTAGACGATGAGTTCGGCATCAGCCACCAACCAGAACTGACGGGGGCGAATCGGAGGTGCAGAAGCAAAACCAACCCCCGACATGCCGACACCAGACATATTGATGCCCGAAGCAGTGGGAAGCGCCCACATGCCGACACCAGAGGGGAAGACATAAGAGCTGATCGCTTGCTCGTGGACAGGCACTTGCTGCATTGAGCCGTAGAGCGAACCCGCCACCCGTTGCGCTTCTGTCGCTTGGGCCATGCCGAAGATGGCATCGTAGATGGGGTTGCCAGCCGCATCGGTTGCCGCACCATAACCAGTCGCAGCCGCCGCAGCCCGCTTGGCAGGAGGAATCAACTCTAGGAAGGTCTTCCCGCGCAGATCTTCTTCCCAACCGAGCGTGATGAACTGATCTTCAATCCAGTCGGAAGGATACACCGGAGGTACGCGCACCGGGGCAGAACGGGCCAACACCAACCAGCGACCATCCGCACAGCGATAACCGATGTCTACCACATAGTCGCGATCGCTCACCGGAATCGGCAAATACCACTCACGGGCCAATTCATCACTGGGATATTCTTGGATGCTGTGAGGGCTTTGGTATTCCAGGCTGATATCGGTCACATCGTAGAGGCGCAGAGCCAATTGTTGGCCGCCTTGACGACGCAGGTCTTCTTTGTGCTCATTGGGGACATCCCAGTAGGTGTAAGCCCACTGTGGATCACGAGGCATCAGCACGATGCGGCTCTCTCCATACCCATCAGGCAGATCTGGCAAGCCTTCATCAACAGCTGCCAGCGAACCTCCGGTACGGTCCTCTTGACCTACATCAAACTTTGCTGCTTCCACTTCTTCTTGTGCCTCCAGCGTGCGAGATGGACTGAGAGAAAACTTGGTGCGTTGCACTTCTTGAATCGCTGCTAGCAACTGATCCTTACGCATACGGCTGTAGCGAGAAATATTACATTCGCTAGCCACCTTACGTAGCTGCCGCAGAGTCATCTCTTCTAAAGGTGGACGTTCCTTAGCCATGAGTTTCGGTCTCCAAATAGTTTCAACGGCAAGTAGATCACTAGATGACCTGACGCATACGCGAGTGATGCATGCCTGCTCGTGGAATCTGCACAATCGTTACCTTTCGCCTTGTAGCCCCTCCCTAGTTGCAAACAAAGATGGTCGATATGAGGCAATGTTCTGGCTCATTGGCTAGAAGACTACGCTCGAAAGCAGGTTAATGAGTTGACAAAACTCCAGATGCCTTGTGCGAGTTCCTGAGTCACCCAGCGATGGAGCGGCGATCGCCAGAAAGGATCGAGGGCTGATCCCCATAAGCCTTTCTCAATTCTGAGCAGTCTGGAAAAAGTGATCAGCTTACCAGAATGAATTTGGGATCGCTGGGATCGTTGGGTTACTCATATGTTGCAAAAAAGCTTTAGGAGGGTCAAGGGGTAAAAACGATGATTTTGAGCACTTTTACGCATTTACAAGGTGATTGGGGATCATATGTCATGTTTTCTTGACATAAACTAGAGACTGGGGATCAAGTGTTGATGGCTTTCAGCGATCGCAGGCACAGCAAGCTCAACAATAAGTCATGAATTCATGACAATTGATTCACCCCCATCATGATGGGAATTTCGCAGCCTTCCTGTAAGCTTTTTTGCAGTAGGGGTTGCACGATACGTCAGTAGCTCGGCAACCTTTTGGGCTGCCACTAGCGTCATTGCTTGCAGTTCCCAATCGCGTCTGTCCCAGTCGTTTACCAATCTCAGGTTGCAGTCTGAGCAGACCGTGACAACGCGATCGCCTGTGTTCTCTGTCCCTTTCCCAGTTCTAAAGCAATGGATTCTAGTTCCAGTTCTCCTAAAGTTGGCTCTGCATCTGCTGATTCTGCTCTGCCTCAGCCTTTAGACCCAGAAACCAACCCAGCTACTCCTAAACAAAGCCAACTCATTGGTAAAGTGCTATCGCCTGCGGTACGACTGTGGTTGCGATCGCAAGTGGAGCAAGTGGAAGACTTGCAAGTCAAGATTGAAGGGGGCGATCGCCGCATCCTGACTGGGCAGATTCAGCGAGTGGGGATCACAGCCCACAAAGCGATCTATCAAGGGCTGCATCTCAGTCACTTGGAACTGGTCGGAGAAAAAATTCGGATCAACTTAGGGCAAGTTCTGCGAGGCAAACCCCTAAATCTGCTAGAACCGATCCCCGTCACAGGTCGCTTAGTCCTAGAAGAAGCAGACCTAAACGCTTCACTGTCGGCTCCTTTACTTGCCAATGCTTTAGCCGAGTTCTTAGCAACTTTGCTGAAATCAGAAATTCAAGCAGTTTTAGATGCACCCCTACCGGGACATCAAGCCATCAATCTACAAAACTCAAAAATCATCATCGCTGCGGGACAACTCACCCTGAGCGCCAATCTCGTCGCTGTCAGTGGCACGCTGAC
>DATNPE010000550.1:0-2065 GCA_036703355.1 Allocoleopsis sp.
TAGCCATCACTGAAGTGGTCGGTTTGCCAGGAATTGTTACCAGCTCCAGAAATCGATTGTCCACCTCCATAACCATTGGTTTGATAGCTTTCTGTTTGAGAGCCATTATTGCTATCGGGATTGATATTGAAATTAGGGATCGGTTCAGAGTTCATCGCGCCAGCCAGCCATACGAAACGATATGCTTGTCAGCCTATAAAGCGTGCCCTAGTGACGACCTCAACCAGTTGGACAACAGTGCTCCAGCCAACTGGCTGTTTGTAGGGAACGGCTCTAGAGGAGACTTGCGCTATGGATCAATTGAGTTTTATCCCTGAAGAGTTAGTCCGAACCCTTCAACAAGATGCAGGTAATGAAGATACCCGTCGCTCATCCAGCACACTGGAAATGTTGCGGCTTCTAGCATCTCTTGATATTCCTAGAGAACTTTTGGCGTGCATGTTGGAAATGGCAGGGTTTTCGATTCATCATGTTCGTTATCTAGCGGGACCACTGGTAGTGCATCGAAGTTTGTGGGGTGACGTGATTCCAACTTGGTTGAAGGCTGCCTGTGTGCAGGATCGCTTTGACCTTATTCTTTCCGAATATGAACAGGATCAAGTGGGGGACTATGCTACACCAACTGAAGTATTGGCTTACATGATGCCTGCCAGTTTTGAAGCGCCCATGCACCGTGACTATTCCGACCTTTACATCTGGGCAGGCAATGAGGTGATGCGGAAGCACAATAAGTTACCAGAGGGAACTGACAATTTTTATGAATTGATTGGTGGTCATGTGATTGAATTCAAGACTGTCAAAACTGAGTTTCATGATTTGAGTCGATCGATTCGTCAGAGTGTGGTGAAGCACGCAGCTCATCAAGGGTGGGGAAAACGGCGTCATCGAGGCAAAGAAGGAGCGATTCTTGACAAGACACCAAAGCCAAGCGTGACTGATCCAGGCCAAGTCTCTGATCACCCTAAGCAGGCTAGTTTGTTTTGAATGACGAAAGCGCCTGGAAATAGTGGGTGCTATCGCCCCTTTAGGGTAGTTCTCCATCTATTTCCAATCATGCCCATCTTTAAAACTGACCCCAATTTGAAAGATGTTCCTTATCATCTGATTACGACAAGGAGAGAACTTGAAACGGCACTGCGATCGCTGGAAGATTCTCCAATCCTTGGCTTGGACTGCGAGACAACGGGGCTCGATCCGCACATCGATACCATTCGACTGATTCAGATTGCTACTCCCAATCAACCCGTGATCTTGATTGATGCCTTAAATATTGCAGTATGCGATCGCAACCCGCTTCGACAATTCCTCTCCAGACCTGTGTTGAAAATTACCCATAATGGCAAATTTGATTGGCAGTTTCTGACCCGAGCAGGACTTCAGCCCAGTGCTCCTTTCTTTGATACGCAACTGGCTTATCGAGTACTGACAGCAGGATTAAAAACGGGTCTCTCATTGCAAACCCTTGCTCAAAAGCTCCTGAATATAGAACTGGATAAGACCCAGCAGGTGAGTGACTGGAGCAAACCGCTGACATCACACCAGTTACAGTATGCAGCAGTGGATGCAGCCGTTTTGCTGGAGCTGTATCCGATCTTGGTCAAGAAGCTAGAGCGATCGCAGCTTCTCAAAATTGCCCAACTAGAGTTTTACTGTATGCCTGCGGTGGCTCAAATGGAACTGAATGGTATGTTGCTTGACCTCTCTCGCTGGCAAACGTTAGGGGCAAAGCTAGAGAGCGATCGCGACGCAGCCCTTCGTCAGGTCAGACAACTTCGGATTGGGGGTAATGCTCAGATGTCCTTGCTACCAGAGCTGACAGATACAATTAACCCCAACTCTCCCCAACAGGTGCTTGCAGCGCTGCAAGCAGTTGGAATTCCGGTAACCTCGACCAATCAGAAGGAACTGGTGCCCCTAGCGAAACACTATCCCGTGATTCAAGCGTTGTTGGATTATCGCCATCTGGCCAAAATTACCGCGACCTTTGCGGATACCCTACCTCAGCATATTCATCCACTCACTGGACGAATTCACACAACTTACTATCAGCTCGGAGCTAGGTCAG
>DATNPE010000551.1:0-5602 GCA_036703355.1 Allocoleopsis sp.
GCCTAGGGTTTCGTCAATTTTTTATACGGCTACCCTAGGTATGGTGTATAATTCGCTATCTCCACTTGATTTAGAGTGCTTTGGCGTTGTCAATTGGCATCGCCATTTTCTTGGTCCTTCCTGGAGCTAACGTTTTCTAAAAGCGATCGCGCTCTGTTCATCTACCTATCCACCATGACTGCGCTGTTCCGTCGTATTCAACCTGCTCGGTTTACCATCACTGCGAAGCAGATCGCGCGATTTTTAGGCATTCGCCAATCAGCAGTGGTCCGGGTTGAGCGCTGGGCTTATGTTTTGTTCGTGCATCGCCAAGACCGAGGCGGGCAGTTTATCAGCTATCGCAAGCTGGCAGATTGGGTGGCGGCGATCGCTCAATTGATCCAAGGCTGTGCCACTTCTTCACAGCTAGATGACATGGGCGTTTGGCTCTATCAGGAGCTGAAAAAGTTTAAATATGACGAGTGGAGTCGCCAGTACTTGAGAGATGTTTGGGCGCAGCAGCGAGATGCACTCTTGAGTCAGATGCCTGCTTCTCGTCAGTCTCTAGCTTTAGTGTCAGTCTGACAGCCTCAATGCCACTCGCCTTGAACTAGTCCGCGATCGCCCAACGCAAGTAAGGCTGACCCTTCACAATGTTTTGGTAGGTGATTTCGCTCATGGGTCTGCCTTGGAGGGCATCGAGATCAAAGCGGAAGTAGGCGTTGCCAAATTGCAGCCAGATGTTATATTCCGGGGCATTGGGAGCCACGACCCAGCCCACACAGGAAGCGTAGGTTTTCTTCAAAGGCGCACCATAGATCACGACGCGATCGCGCACATCCATAAATTTGGCGGGTTCAGAGGCGATCGCCGACATATTCATGATCACGGTGTTCTCAGCGCCACCTTCGTAGTAGCGCGAGGCTGTCCAGAGGCGAATGGTAGAAGGGCAATTTCCCGACGACCGACGGACTGGCAAGGTGGTATTGGGTGGCCCAGAGAGAATTTCTGGCACCCTCACGGGAGTTGTTTGGACAGTAGGAGCCGTAGGTTGACTGCCATCGAAGTCGTTGGTTTGGGCGATCGCGGGGGTCGCCGTTGTCAGCAGCATTGACAGCAGCCCCACGGTGGTTGGCGTTGACCAAAAGTTTTGCATACAGATAAAGCTGGGGGTGAAGTGCTGTGGATAACTCCAAGCGTTTCCTGCCCCATTTCTTAAGCAGTATGCCAGTCTTTGATCTGTCTACCTGGGCTTAGGCATTGGGTGTCACGGTGACGACTTGAGTATCCGGGGCGATCGCTACCTGAGCTAAACCAAATTGCTCAATGACCCAAACGTTAGTGGTCAGGTGCAAGCTCACCTCTGCGACTCGATACTGGCTCGGCTCTCCAGCCAAGGCAGCAGGTAACAACAACTGATCTGCTAAATGCTCATCAATCGGCGCATCTGTCGCCTGAAATTGCAAAAACTCCTGCACCGCTATGTCTGCCACCTTCTCCGCCGCTAAGCCAACTTTACCAATACTGCTAAACCCAGCGCGACTGTGCTGATATTCCGCTGTGAGAAACATCCCTGCCCCAGGCGCAATCCCTTTAGCCCGCAGCGGTTGCACCTCGGCTCGCAGTTGCGCTTGCTGCAAGAGGTTATTAGCTCGGCTTGCCATCCGCTGCGGGATATGGGTGGGTAACTCGGTCACCACAGCCAGCCCCTTTACCTGCTTCAGTTTGCCTCGCTCTAGCACTTCGATGCCTTGTAGTGGCGTTTGGCTTCCCGCAATCTCTAAGGCAACCTCCCCATTGCCCTGAGGATACCAACCCCACGCTTGCAGTTGCATCTTGGCTTGCACCCCCATCTGCTGCACCATTGGCAGATACACTTGTTCGATGTAGGTCGCGGGAGGACTCCAAGGCACGTGCGTCCCACCCCGGAGGGTGACCTGGGAGTTGCCTGGACTCAGCGCCAAAGGTAAGAGAATGGTTTGCAAAATTAGCGTGATGGCTCCCGCCGAGCCTGCTCCAGTGGTCTCTACTACATCGAATTTGTACTGTCCCGGTTGTGGCACCACAGTGGGGCTAAATTCTAAGGTAGTGGAACCGACTGTATCTCCTGTGACCTCGGCTCGACATATCTGGGCAGCGGCTCGGACAGCAGTGAGATGCTGGATGGCTAATCCTGGTTTCTTGCGTCCGGCGCGGATGCGATCGATCCGAATTGGCTGACCTGTGATTGCCGCCAAACTCAAGCTGGTCCGGAGAATCTGTCCACCTCCCTCACCATAGGAGCCATCAATTTGCAACATCGCCCTACCCCATGTTTTCTCTTTCTTAGGTTTACCGCAACTATGCCTGTCGGCCACTCTCTCCTTTGACGACTGCTGCGGTAATTAGGTGGGCAATTCGCAATGCTTCTGGTACATGACCGCGATCGCTGAGACGGGGTAGTGCTTCAGCAATCAAGTCTGGTGAGGCTCCACAAACTTGGAAGTAGAAAGGCGATCGCGCATGGATACAACCCGCCCGCTGCATGATCTTCAAGCGTCGGTCTGCTTCGGGTAAGCGCTGTAGTGCCTGCTTTACTGCCATCAAGTCAGGTTGCCGTCGCATCACAGCTACACAGGGTTTGCCCAATCGTTCCGCTAGCAAAGGGAGATCAACCACATTGAAGCCGCCCAAGGAGATGCCGTCGAGCAAGACCAAGTGTAGTTGTGGCAGAAATTTTCGCCCCAGCAGCAAGCGGCAAAGCTCCTCCGTAGCATCCCAGCCATCCGGTTGAATCTGGCCCCAGACCATGCCTTCAAACCGAGTTCCGGCACAAACCACTCCTGCCACTGGCACCGGATCAGGCGATCGCCGCACAAAAGGCGCATCATCAAAACCAATCACCCGAATCGTCCGCTTGTTTCGCAGCAACCCTGCTAAATCCATCGTTTCCTATGGGTCCTGTGCTCAAGATTAAGTCAAGCGATCGCCTTCTAAAAGCAAGTTAGCTGGCACGCCAGTCAGCCAATAAGTGGTCATCTCTCCTCGGCCTTTCACCATCATGGTGCCGCGTTCTTGCAAGGTATATTTCTCTTTGAGATAACTGTAGGTAGCAGCCGTTACCTGAATTTTTCCGGGTAAGCCTTGAGACTCCATGCGTGAGGCGACATTCACAGTATCTCCCCACAAGTCATAAATAAACTTTTTAATTCCGATTACACCAGCCACCACTGGGCCTGTGTTGATGCCAATTCGCAGTTCCAAGGCACCATAACCCTCAAGTTGAAAGTGAGCGATCTCTCGTTGCATGTCTAAAGCCATTTGCGCGATCGCCTCAGCATGATCCGATCGGGGGACTGGCAATCCTCCTACCACCATATAGGCATCTCCAATGGTTTTAATCTTCTCCAAGCCATGCTGCTCCGTTAAACGATCAAAGGTAGAGAAAATGGAGCCTAAAATATCCACGAGTTCGGTCGGTGACATTTGAGTCGCCAGGGCTGTGAAGCCAACAATATCCGCAAACAAAATCGTCACCGTGGGAAAGTAGGTTGGCGGTACACTGTGATCTCGTTTGAGCTGATCTGCAATCACCTGAGGCAAAATATTCAGCAACAGCGATTCTGACTGTTCTCGCGCTAACTCAGCAATTTCTTTCGCTTCTTGTAACGCCGCCTGAATTTGTTGCTGCTGCTGTTCATGCTGCTCTAGCGCTTGAAGCATGGCATTAATCGATTCTGTCAGGTGAGATAGCTCATCTTTACCTGACATGCAAATGCGGCTCGTGAGATCGCCTCGACTGCCAATACTCGCAACTTCATGATTCAGATAGGTCAGACGCCGTAATACCAATCGCTCTAATAGCAATAGTGTCAGACCCCCAAATATCAAGCCGACAATTAAGCAGATGCCGATGAGATATTTCAAAGCTCGCTGGCCTTTCTGGTAAATCACTCGCTGATTCTCCACGCGCAGCAGCAGCACAGGTTGGTGATCAACATCTCTCAGTAAGGTATAGCCTGCGATCGCACGTTCACTCAAAGGTTTCACCACAATGGGCTCGATCGCCTGACTGGCTAACAGGGCTTGGCGAGCTTGGACAAAATCGGACGGCAGATGGGGGTCATCCCAGCGATGCACGGTGAGCGCTAAGTTTAGAGACTTGGCCAACTGGCTCAGTTCAGCACTGTTTAAGTAGCGTCCCCAGAGGATCGTCCCGCGCTTGGGGCCTTGGGCAGCGCTGTTGAGGCTGGCAAAGGCAGCAATAAGCATCGGACCTTCAGGTAGCATGACAATGCCAGTCCGACTGTTGGGGGTAGCACTGGAGGCAGTCAAGAGGAGATCGCCTAAGACTAAGCGCCGCCGCAATTCTGGAGCAATTTCTTGCCCCTGGCGCTGCGAGGGAGTAAAACTTTTCGCAAACAGTAGATGCCCCGTGCGATCGGCAAAGACAACAAGATTCACCTTATTGGCTAAATACGCATCCTGGAGATTATTTTCGACAAAATCAGGGTTGCGGTCTTGAAGAAACTGATAAGGATCATCCCAGATCCCCCAGTCACTCCAGCGATCGACAAATACTTTCTGATGTTGGTTGAGAACACTGAGGGCGGCATTCACACTGCGCTGCATGTACTGTTCTTCAGCATTCGTGGCATTTCTGAGCACCAAGGTTGAGGAAACAATGTAGAGAACCGCATTCAGCCCGACTAAGGTAGTTGCGATCGCAAGCAAAGTTTTTTGACGTATCGCCATGTCATTCTCTCAACTTAATGCGCTCCGTAAAACCAGGCGGGCGTGGAACCAAACCCATGATTGCGCCAGTGATTTAGTGTAATTGTGACACTCCTTGAGTCATGCCAAGTACTGCCAATCTTTCCGTGCTTTCTGTCGTGAGAATTGCGTGACAGTGCCGCATTGTTAGCTTCTCATCTGCAAGACTGATGAACTGACATTTAGCCTATGCCACTATGCGAGAAATTAGCGCTGAGGGGCAACCGTAGTGACACTCAAAGGTGTGATTCTAGATGTTGATGGCACGTTGGTATTGAGTAACGACGCTCATGCCCAAGCTTGGGTAGAAGCCTTTGCAGCTTTTGGCTATGAAGTACCGTTTGAGCAGGTGCGGCCTTTAATTGGTATGGGCGGCGACCATATCATTCCACAGATGGTGCCAGATTTGAATCACAAAGAAGGTGTGGGAAAAGAGATTAGCACTCGCCGCAAAGAACTGATGCTTCACAAATTTGGCCAGCAACTAGATACAGCCAATGGTAGCCGAGACCTGGTCTTAAAAATGCAAGAACAAGGCTTACATCTGATTATCGCCACTTCCGCTACCCAGCAAGAACTGGAAATACTTCTAAAAGTCGCTCAAGTAGACAATCTTCTCCATGAAGCCACAGCCTCTGGTGATGCCGAGCGTTCCAAACCTGCTCCAGATATTGTGGAAGCGGCTTTAGCTAAAAGCGACATGGCTCCAGAAGAAGTCGTAATGTTGGGGGATACTCCCTATGATATTGAGGCAGCAGGTAAAGCAGGAGTTGGGGTAATTGCGGTGCGCTCTGGTGGCTTCTCGGATGAACAATTAGCTAATGCGATCGCCATCTACAATGACCCAGCCGATCTCCTAGCTCACTACGAC